>NZ_JBHVPD010000138.1:0-22083 GCF_042887525.1 Kitasatospora sp. NPDC057936 | reverse complement strand
ACCTCGGACTCACCCACAACGGCACCACCTGGCAGATCGGGGCTGCCGCCTGACAGCGGCAGCCCCGATCACACCAAGATCTTCATCAGCCTTCTCGGCCCTGCCCGGCCGGGGGCAGCGCGGAGTGGGAAGCCGGCCCCGTGGACTTCCCACTCCCCCGGCCGGTGGCCGGGGTGCTTACTGCTTCGGTGGCGTGGGCGGGTCGTTGGGCGGCGGGTTCTGCGGGCCGGTGAGAAGGGCCTCGGGGCTGCGGGCGTCGTCGGGCGGCTCGTCCGGTAGCGGTGGCAGGGCGGGTTGTCCGGGTGCCCGGGCGGGTCCGCGGGATGCGCGGCCGCGTTGCTCGCGCCAACGGCCCTGTCTCTCCGGGTGGATCGTGCCGCTCAACTCGGCTTCCTCTCTGCTGGTCCTGCCCGTTCCGGCCATCCTGGCGCGGACGGCCGGGGCGCGGAGATTCGGCCCTTGTCGGATCATGGGCCCGGGATGGCTGCGCCCGGCCGGAGGTCGACGAGGCGAGTCGGGTTCAGCAGCTCTCCTCCACGTAGAGGAGGGTCCATGCCGTCCGCGGAGGCGAATTCGTAGGGGTTGTGAACTGCTGGGGATCGAGGTCGTTTTCGTGCGCATGGGTGTCCATGAGTTTGTTTTCGATCACGGCTTGTTGGACCGGTGAAGCGACTGTCAGTGGCGTGTGCCAGGGTGGTGGCACTGACGGAGAGGGGGACGGCGTGGCCGGGCCGGGGAAGCCGCTGCGGCGGATCGACGCGCCGTTCGTTTCCCTTGGCCCGTCGGGTGTGACGGTCCGTGACCGCCTCAAGGGCCTCACCCCCGAGGACGAGCGAGTGCTGCGGCTGGTCGGTGAGCACCTGGGTTCGCTGGCGTCGCGTGACCTCAAGGCC
Source organism: Kitasatospora sp. NPDC057936 (assembly GCF_042887525.1). Classification (NCBI taxonomy): domain Bacteria; kingdom Bacillati; phylum Actinomycetota; class Actinomycetes; order Kitasatosporales; family Streptomycetaceae; genus Kitasatospora; species Kitasatospora sp. NPDC057936. The sequence goes on along the minus strand of NZ_JBHVPD010000138.1, from coordinate 21,190 downwards.
CGGTGCGCCGACGGCCTGGAGCACTCGGCGACCACGTGGGCGGCCCGAAAGCGGGATCTGACCGGTGTGTCGTCGTCCCGCTGGGCGGGCTCGATCACCAAGGCCACACACGACCAGTGGGCGCTGTCGCGCCGCGGGCAGGCCGCGCACCTGGACTCCCTGGACACCGGGATCAGGACGATCTCCCACCGCCTGTCCCTGCCGATCGGGGAGAAGGGTGGCAGGCGGCAGCCCGGCGGATACCGTTCCAAGCACGAGTGGTTCGTCAAGACCCGTCGCCTGGCGATCCTTGAGGAGCGCCGCGAACAGGTCGCGGCCGACCGTGAGGCCGGCCGCGTGCGCGTGGTGCGCGGCGGCCGGAAGCTCCTCAACACCCGGCACAACCTCACCGCCACGGACCTGACCGAAGCCCGGTGGCGGGAGAAGTGGGAAACCGCCCGGTGGTTCCTGTCGGCTGACGGGGAGTCCGGCAAGCGGTTCGGGAACGAGACGATCCGCGTCACCCCCGACGGCGAAGTGTCGATCAAGCTGCCCGCCCCGCTCGCCGGTCTGGCGAACGCCAAGCACGGCCGGTACGTCCTCGCCGCGAAGGTGTCCTTCCCGTACCAGGGGCAGGAGTGGGCCGACCGCATCGAGGCCAACCGGGCGGTGGCGTACCGGATCCACCTGGACGTGTCCCGAGGCCGCTGGTATCTGGACGCCTCCTGGACCCGGCCGGTTGTGCGGACGATGCCGCTGGAGGCGGCCCGTGCGGCCGGGATGGCCGGCGTGGACACCAACGCCGACCACCTCGCCTGCTGGCACCTCGATACGCACGGCAACCCGGTCGGCGAACCCCAGCGGTTCCCCTACGACCTGACCGGCACCGCCACCCACCGCGACGCCCAGGTCCGCCACGCCATCACCCGACTCCTCCACTGGGCCAAGCGCTGCGGCGTCACGGCGATCGGTCTGGAGAACCTGGACTTCACCGCCGAGACCACCCGCGAGAAGCACGGCCACCGCAAGCGCTTCCGCCAGCTCCTCTCCGGCATCCCCACCGGCAGACTCCGCGCCCGGCTCGTCTCCATAGCCGCAGCGCTGGACCTGGCCATCATCGCCGTGGACCCCGCCTACACCTCCCGGTGGGGCGCCCAGCACTGGCAGAAACCGCTCGCCACGCCCACCCGTAAGACCACCCGGCACGATGCCGCGAGCATCGCGATCGGGCGACGCGCCCTCGGACACCCGATCCGGCGACGGACGGCACCGCCCCACGACGACCGGAGTGATCGTCGCGGGCATCGGACCGTCCAGGCCGGACCAGGCGTTTGGGGGCGCGAGGAAACCCGCCACCCCGCCACGGACCGTGCACACGATGCGCGCAGCCGGACGGGGACAACGAGAACGCGGGCGACCAGCGCACCCAAAACCGTTCGGGATGCGCGCAGTGATCAACCGTGGGTCCAAGACTCACTCCTGCTCACTGAATAGGAACGGTTTTCGCCATCATGGTGTCGTCGTCCAGACTCCACGGCTACGGGGTCCGCTGGGACCCCGGTGCCCGGTGCTACCGGGTGCGCAACGAGGTCACCGGGCAGTGGCTGCGCAGCGGCTCCAGCGGTGAACTCGCCGGCTTCCACTCGTTTTGCGCCGCGTTCTCGGCGTGGCGCCTGTTCGAGGTGCACCGCAGGACCGGTGGGTGATGGGGCCGATCCTGGACCGTGCGACGGCCGAACAGCGGCGTGAGGCCGCCCTGGTGGCCGACGACCTGGCGGCCGTCCTCGCGCTCGCCGGGGCGAAGTTGCCGTCCCTGGAGGTGGACTGGGACTTCGGGCGCCGCAGCGGCTGTTACCTGATCTCCCTCGGCGCCGCCCGCACCGCCGAAGTGCTGCGCATCGTCGAGCTGTTGCGCAAGGGCCTGCACTACGAGCACCTCACCGCCGACGCAGAAGGACGGTGACTGCCTTGCCCGACCCCCGACGTCACGCCGAGGAGCCCGTGTGCCGGCTCGGCTGCCTCGTCCTGGTGCGCGACGTGCGCGGGGACGTCCTGCTCGTCGACCCCGACCACCTGGACGGGCTGATCCTGCCCGGCGGCGGCGCCCGGCCCGACGAGGCGCCGCACGAGGCCGCCGCCCGCCACCTGTTCGCGCAGACCGGTCTCGTCCGGCGCCTCACGCACGTCCTGGCCCTCGACTTCGCCTGCGCCGACCGCTACCCGCAGCGCCTGGGCCTCGTCTTCGACGGCGGTGTCACCGGCGGCCGGCCCGCCGGCGCGCGTTTCGTGCCCGTGCGGCGGATCGGGCAGGTCATGGCCCCGGCGCAGGCCGCCCGCGTCACGCAGGCGCTGACGGGCCGTGCCGTGCCGCTGCTCCTGCACGGCCAGCGCGCCGCTTGAACCACCGGGGACGGGCGCCGCGGGGCCCGGTGCCCCGTGCCCGCAACGCCCGCACGAGTGGCCGCCGGGCCGGACCGCCCGGAACCGGACGCCCCGGGGACAACACCCGGGGCGCCGCGAGGACGGGGCACCGGGCCCCGCACGGGACGGGGCGGGCGCAGCGTCGCGGGCAGGCGGGGCGGGGTGAGGGGTGTGGGGGTGTCAGGCGGCGGCGAGGGCCGGGCGTGGGGTGCGGGTGAGGCAGTCGTCGGTGAAGGCGAGGGCGCGCAGGTGGTAGGGGCGGGCGGCGTGGCCCAGGGACAGGTTGTGGCCGGCGCCGTGGGCGGTGGTGAGGTGAGCGAGGCCTTCGGGGAAGGCCCGGGTGAGGGCGGTGCGGGCGGGCGGGTCCAGGCGCCACCAGGTCTCGTGGTCGGCGAGGGTCAGGCGTACAGGGACGCGGACGCGGGCGGCCAGGGTGGTGTAGCGGGTGGGCCAGGTGGCCAGTTCGCGGGATTCGAGGGCGGGGACGGGGGTGAGCAGGGTGCGGGCGGCGTGGAAGGTGCCGGGCGGGTAGAGGTGCAGGGGGCCCCAGTTGAGGCGGCCGCCGCCGGCGAGGTCGTCGGGCCGGTCCCACGCGCCGGGGGCGTAGTGCTGGGCGAGGCCGGAGATGTCGACGCCGAGCAGGGGCAGGGCGGGGTCGTCGGGCCAGTGGGCGGCGAGCTGGAGGGCGATCTTGCCGCCGAAGGAGTGGGCGAGGAGCTGGACGCCGGCGCCGACGGGGTGGGCGCGGGCGTAGTCGGTGAGGGCGGCGTGCAGGGTGGCGGCCTGGTCGGCGATGAGCTGGCCGTGGGGCAGGCGGCGGGCGGAGGCGCCGTGGCCGGGGCGGTCGGGGGCGAGCACGGTGTAGCCGAGGCGGGCGGCCAGGGTGAGCAGGTCGGTGTCCGGGTGGGCGGGGCCGGCGAAGTAGGCGGCGCGCATGCCGCGTCCGTGGATGGCCAGCAGCAGGGCCTTGGGCTCACCGGCGGGCCCGGCCGGTCCGGCCGCAGTGGCGGATCCGGCGGGGACGGCGGGGGGTTCGGCGACCAGGGCGGAGACGGGGATGCCGTCGGCGTCGAGGACCAGTGAGCGCACCAGGGGGCTCGGGGCGGGCGCGTGCCTCATGCGGTCACCGCCCGACGGGCGGCGTCGAGCCCGGCGGCATCGGATCCGGGGGCTTCGAGGCGGGCGGCATCGAGCCGGGCGGCATCGAGCCGGGCGGCGTCGAGCCGGGCGGTCCAGGTGCCCACATCGCCTTGGCGCATGAGGGAGGTGCCGATCAGCAGGCCCGCGTAGCCGGCGTCCAGGAGGCGGGCGCCGTCGGCCGGGTCGGTGATGGCGGAGGCGGAGACGGGGGCGCGGGTGCCGCACGCGCGCAGGGCGGGCAGCAGGCGCAGGGAGCGGGTGAGGTCGCCGGTGTCGCGTTCGCGGCGGCGGATGTCCTTGTTGTTGACGGCGATCACGCACGCCTCGGGGCGGGTGAGGCGCTCCAGTTCGGCTTCTTCGGTGATCTCGACGAAGGGGGTGAGGCCGAGGCCGAGGGCGGCGGTGATCAGGCGGCGCAGGGAGGCGGCGGGCAGCAGGGCGGCGGTGAGCAGGACGGCGGAGGCGCCGAGGGCGGCGGCGGCCTCCAGCTGGGCGGGGCGGGTGAGGAAGTCCTTCTGCAGGACGGGCAGGGAGGTGGTGGCGGTGACCTCGCGCAGCAGGCGGGGGGTGCCGCCGAACCAGCGGCCGGTGACCACCGACAGGCAGGGGGCGCCGGCCTGTTCGTAGCGGGTGACGAGGTCGGTGACGGTGCGCGGGCCGAGCAGGTCGGCGCCGTGGGGGTCGCGGAGCTTGATCTCCATGACCAGGGGGCGGTCGGCGGCGAGCAGCGCGTCCAGGAACCGGGTGGAGGCGGACGCGACTTCGGGGGCGGGCCCGGCGGCGGGCGGGGACGGGGCGGCGGGCAGGGAGGGGGCGGCGGGCAGGGAGGGGGCGGCGGTCATGGTCGGGGGTCCTCGGGAGACGGCGGCGGGAGGGACGGCTGGTGCGGGTGCCAGGCGCGGGTGAGGGCGGTGAGGGCCTCGCGGGTGAAGCGGCCGGCGCCGTCGCGGGCGGCGGTGTCGATGTCGGCGCCCGCGTACAGGGGGTGTTCGGTGACGGTGGTGTAGGCGGGGCGGTTGTCGGCGTTCAGGCCGCCGGCGAGGAGGAAGGGGATGCTCAGGCGCGGCAGCAGGGCGTGGACGTCGGCGGGCCGCAGGGGGTGGCCGGTGGAGCCGACGCGGCCGTCGTCGGTGACGGTGTCCAGGAGGAACAGGTCGCATCCGGCGCGTTCGAAGGCCCGGATGAAGGGGCGTTCCAGGCAGCGGCCGCGGGCCAGGTGCAGGACCTTGACGAGGGCGGCGTGGGGCAGGCGCCGGCGCAGGTCGGCGACGACGGCGGGCGGCTGGTAGGCGTGGAGCTGGATCCAGCGCACGCCGGCGTCGGCGGCCAGGCGGGCCAGGGCGGCGGCGTCGTCGAGGAAGGTGACCAGGACCGGTTCCAGGCCGCTGCCGTGGGCGGCGGCGGCCAGCCGGACCAGGCGCTCGGCGCTGAGGTCGGCCGGTCCCCCGGGCACGCCGTGCCACAGGCCCACCAGGGTGGGGCCGCCGGCGGCGAGCAGGGCGACGTCGGCGGCGGTGCGTGCCCCGCACACCTTCAGGTGACGCAGGCCCGGGCGCGGGGCGGGCGCCGGGCGCCGCGCGACGGCGGTGCCCGGGGGCGCCGGCAGGACGGGCGGGGCCGGCGGGAAGGACGGGAAGGACGGGAAGGACAAGAAGGGCGGAGAGGACGGGCCCGGCGAGGAGGGCGGGGAGGGCAGGGCGTTCATTTGCCGAGTCCGAGCATCGCGGCGATGCGGTTGTACTGGATCTCGTTGCTGCCGGAGTAGATGGTGCCGGCGACCGCGTTGCGCACGTCCTTCTCCAGCCCGTACTCCGACATGTAGCCGTTGCCGCCGAAGACCTGGACGGCGGCCAGCGAGGTGGCGAGGTTGGACTCGCTGGTGAGGAGCTTGGCGATGGCCATGTCGACGGTGACGTTCTCGCCGGCCTCCAGGCGCTGGGCGGTGTCGTAGAGCCACTTGCGGGCGGTCTCCAGGCGGATCTTGGTGTCGACGATCTTGTTGGCGACCGACTGGTAGGAGCCGATGGGCTTGCCGAAGGACATCCGGGTCTTGGCGTAGTCCAGGCAGCGGGCCAGGCGGTGCTGCATCTCGCCGGTGTTGACGATGAAGGAGTAGAGGATCTCGCGCTTCATGACGTGGTCCAGGACGAGGAAGCCGCCGCCGACGCGGCCCAGGACCCGGTCGGCGGGCACCCGTACGTCGTCGAGGTAGACCTCGGACAGCGGGGAGGTGCGCAGGCCCATCTTCCTGATGGGCTTGCCGGTGCTCAGGCCCGGCATGCCGCGGTCCAGGAGGAAGGCGGTCACGCCGAGCGCGCCGCCCTGGGGGTGGGTGCGGGCGTAGACGACGATGACGTCGGCGACGGGCCCGTTGGAGACGAAGGTCTTGGCGCCGGTGAGGACGAAGTGGTCGCCGTCGCGCACCGCGCGGGTGCGCATCTGCATGGCGTCCGAGCCGCCCTCGGACTCGGTGATGGCGTGCGCTCCGATCGCCTCGCCGGAGGCGATGCGCGGCAGGTAGGCCTCCTTGAGGGCGGGCGAGCCGAAGGCCTGCAGGGGCACGCCGGTGGAGGCCATGGAGGTGGTGACGCAGAAGTTGAGGCCGCCGTCGCGGCAGTGCTGCCCCAGGCCCTCCAGGACGTACATGGTGGTCAGCAGGGACTGTCCGAGCCCGCCGTGGGCCTCGTCGAAGGGCAGGGACAGGATCCCGGTCTTCTGGATCAGGCGCCATTTGTCGTGGGAGAAGGCGGCCTGCTCGTCGCCTTCGATGTGGCCGGCGCTCAGGTCGTCACCGAAGCGGGCCAGTGCCTCGCGCAGGGCGTCCTGGTCGGCGTTCCAGCGGATCACGGTGGTGCCGCCTTCCTCCCGGGCCTGCCGCTCACGGGGACCCGGGGTGTCCAACCGGCGCGGGGCGCACCGGCGTTCAGTGGCTTGACTCGCTTGACGGGCATGACTCGCTTGACGGACTTGCGGGCTTGCGGGCTTGACTCGTTTGACGGGCTTGACGGGCCTGCCTCGTTTGACGGGCTCGCGGGCGTGACTCGCTTGACGGGCTTGCGGGCCCGGCTCGTGGGCCGGGCTTGCGGGTTTGACCCGCTTGACGGGCGTGGCCCGTCCGGCGGGCCCGGGCCGGCTTCGGCTCGCCTCGGCCGGCCCCGGCTGTGCGGCCGTCGCTCTAGTAGGCGGAGGAGTTGTGGGCGTCGAGCTGGTGGACCTCGTCGCCGCGCAGGGCCGGGGAGAAGACGCACACCAGGCGCATGTCCTCGTGGGGGGAGGCGACGAGGTAGTGGGCGTCGTGCTCGTCCAGGGCGTACAGGCGCCCGGGGGTGATGGGGTGGGCGTTGCCGTCCATGTCGACGACCTCGCCGGAGCCGGCGATGCAGTAGCAGGCTTCGAGGTGGTTGCGGTACTCCAGGCGGGACTTGGTGCCGGCGTTGACGATGGTGTCGGTGAGGCTGTAGCCGAGGCCGTCGCTCTCCACAAGGAAGCGGCGGGACAGGCCGTTGCCCCACTCGACGGTCTTCACGTCGTCAAGGTCGCGGATCAGCATGCGGGTTCTGCCTCTCTGGTGGCGGGGGTGAGGGTGACGGCGGTGCCGGTCGTGCCGGCGGCCGCGCCGGTCGTGGTGCCGGTGGTGGTGCGGGTGGGTCCGCCCGCCCGCGGGGGGTGGGGCGGGCGGAGTTCACGGAGGAAGGCGCGCAGCGCCGCGAGGGGGTCGGTGCCGGCGTTCAGGGCGGCCTCGACGCGTTCGACGGCGGCGGAGCCGACGACGGCCGCGCGGGCGCCGGTGGCGGCGACGGCCTCCAGGTCGGTGGCGGTGCGCACGCCGAAGCCGATGGCGACGGGGGTGTGGGGGGCGGCCCGGTTGAGGGCGGCGACGGTGGCCTTCAGGGTGCGGTGGCCGGCGGCGGGTGCGGTGCCCGAGCGTCCGTAGTGGGCGACCAGGTAGACGTAGGCGCCGTGGGCGGTGCGGGCGGCCTCGGTGAGGACGCCGGGGCCGGAGGTGGCGTAGCAGGTGGCGACCTGGGGCAGGCCGGCGTCGCGGCAGGCCTGCTGCCAGGCGGGGCGCCGGCGCGGGGGCAGGGCGTGGACGAGCAGGGCGTGGGCGCCGGCGGCGGCGATGGCCCGTGCGGTGTGTCCGGGGTCCGGGCGGCGCAGGCTGTGGGACCAGTCGGCGAGCAGCGCGATCTTCAGGCGTCTGAGCTGCGGGACGAGGCCGGTGAGTTCGGCCAGGACGGTGTCCAGGGTGGTGCCGGCGGCCAGGGCGCGGGCGGCGGAGCGGCGGATGACGGGGCCGTCGGTGGGCGAGTTGGGGAAGGGGACGGCGAGTTCGAGGACTTCGACGCCTTCGTCGTCGAGCATGCGGGCGGTCTCGGCCAGGGGGGCGGGCGGGTCGCCGGCGTTGAGGAACACCGCGAGCGCGGGGCGCCCGTCGGGGCGCTCGGGCAGGAACGGGCGCTCGGGCGGGAACGGGCGCTCGGGCGGGAACGGGTGCCCGGGCGGGAACGGGCGCTCAGGCGGGAACGGGTGCCCGGGCGGGAGCGGGTGGTCAGACACCGGCCACCGCCTTGTCCCCCGCCGTCGTCGTGCGGGCCGCCGTGAGTGCCGTGGCCGTCTTGCCGGGGGTGCGCAGGCGCTGGGCCAGGGCGCGGGGGGCGCCGTCGGCGAGGGCGGCGAGGGCGGTGGCGTGGGCGGTGGGCCAGTGGGTGTGGCGTCCGGAGGCGATCGCGAGGGCGGCGGCGTTGAGGGCGATGGTGTGGGTGGCGGCGCGGCTGGCGCGGCCGGCGAGGGCGTCGAGGAAGTGGCCGGTCAGGTCGCCGGGGTGGGGGGCGAGGTCGGCGAGGGTGCCGGTGTCGGGGGCGAGGGAGCCGGCGGGCAGGTGGATGGTGGTGTGGGGGGTGTGGAGGGTGTTGTCGGCGAAGGGCAGGAGTTCGTCGGCGCCTTCGGTGTTGTGGGCCAGCCACACCTGGCGTCCGCTGCCGTGCGTGCCGGTGCGGGCGGTGAGGTCGCGCAAGGCGGTGAGGTCGCGCAGGGCGCTGAGGGGGGCGGTGGCGGAGACGCCGGTGAGCTGGGCGGTGACGGGGGCGGTGGCCAGGAAGGGGCCGAGGGCGTTGAGGAAGCGGCCGAAGGGCTTGAGGGTGAGCGGGTAGAGCAGGCGGGCCAGGCGGGTGAGGGCCGGCGGGTAGACGTGCGGGCCGGCGAAGGCGATGTTGTGGCGGGCCAGGTGGTCGGCGGTCTCGGTGTGGGAGGAGGTGAGGGTGATGCCCAGGCGTTCCAGCAGGTCGATGGAGCCGGCCGCGCTGGTGTAGGCGCGCGAGCCGGTCTTGACGACGGGTACGCCCATGCTGGCTGCGGTCAGGGCGGCGGCGGTGGAGAGGTTGAAGGTGGCCGGTCCGCCGCCGGTGCCGACGATGTTGGCGCTGCCCGGGTGGGCGGGGCCGGGGTCGGGGCTGCGTTCGGTGAGGGAGGTGGTGAGGGCGGCGAGGGTGGCGGTGTCGGGCAGGCGGGTGGCGAGGCTGGCCAGCAGGGCCGCCGCCTGGGCCCGGTCGCTGTCGCGGGCCGGGCCCTGGGCGGCGCCCTCCAGCCGGTCCCACCACGAGCGCCAGGTGTCCAGGGGGACGGGCCGGGCGGCGATCAGGTCGGTGAGGGCCGGGTGCACGGGGATCAGCCGCCGGCGACGGTGGCGGCCAGCGCGCGGCGCTGGGCGATGAAGGCGTCGATCGCCTGCACGGAGCGGAAGTTGTTCGGGTCGAGGTCGGTGTCGTCGACCGGCAGGGCGAAGTGGTCCTCGACCCAGGCGATCAGCTTCAGGACGCCGAGGCTGTCGATGACGCCGTCGGTGAGCAGGTCGTGGTCGTCGGCGAGCTGCTCGGGGGTGACGTCGGGCAGGAACTCCTCGATCAGGAACTTCTTGATCTGCGCGATGTTGTTCATGGTGGTCGCAACTCCCTTGAAAGGTTCGTGACTTCCGGAAAACAGGACTTCGGACGGCAGGACTCCGGACGGCAGGACTCCGGACGGCAGGACTCCGGACGGCAGGACTCCGGACGGCAGGACTCCGGGTGTGCCGGTCGGCCGGCGGGCTGGTCAGCCGGCGGGCCGGGCGGTGTGGGGGGCTGTGCCGGCGAGGACGGCCTTGCGGTCGACCTTGCCGGTGGGGGTCTTGGGCAGCGGGGTGTCGTGGATGGCCAGGCGTTCGGGCACGGCGGCGCGCGGCAGGTTGGCGGCCAGGTGTTCGCGCAGGGTGAGGGTGTTGAGGGCGGAGCCGGGGGTGCGGTGGACGGCGGCGTGCAGGCGCTTGCCGGTCAGCGGGTCGCTCTCGGCGGCGACGGCGGCCTCGCGGACCTCGGGGTGGGCGAGCAGGACGCGTTCGACCTCGGCGGTGTTGACGGCGACTCCGCGGACCTTGACCTGGAAGTCGGCGCGTCCGGTCAGGTGCAGGCGGCCCTGGGCGTCGCGTACGGCGAGGTCGCCGGTGCGGAACCAGCGCCGGCCCTCTCCGGCGCCGTCGGGCCGGGTGGTGAAGCGGCCGGCGTCGCGGGAGCGGTCGAGGTAGCCGGCGGCCTGGAAGGGCGTGGAGACGTACAGTTCGCCGCTGCCGGGGCCGGTCACGGGGGTGCCGTCGGGGGCGGCGAGCAGGGTGCGCACGCCGGGCAGCGGGGTGCCGATGGGCACCGGCAGGGCGGCGGTGGCGTCCAGGGCGTCGAGTTCGTGCAGGAAGCTGTCGTTGGTCTCGGTGCAGCCGTAGATGTTGTAGAGGCGCGCGGCGGGCAGCAGGGCGGGCAGCGCGGCCAGGGTGCGGGCGTCGATCGCGTCGCCGGTGAACGCGGCGTGCTCGACGCTGTCCAGCACCGTGGCGCCACCCGGGCCCTGGGAGGCGGCCTGGGTGAGCAGGGCGTAGCACAGGGGGACGGCCTGCAGGACGTGGGGGCGGTGGCGGGTGAGCTGGGTGAGGAGGTGGCGGGCGGACAGGGCGTGGGCGGGGTCCAGGAGCAGGACGGTGCCGCCGGCGGCGAGGGTGGCCCAGACGTCGAGCAGGCACAGGTCGAAGTTGAGGGGGGCGTAGTTGGCGACGACGCGGCCGGGGCCGAGGTCGAAGGTGTCGTGGGCCCAGGCGGTGAAGCGGTCGACGGCGCTCTGGGCGAGGGGGACGATCTTGGGCAGGTCGGTGGAGCCGGAGGTGGTGAGCATGAAGGAGGTGCCGGCGGCGAGGGTGGGCACGCCGGGGTGGGTGGTGGCGGGCAGGGCGGGGGGCCGGCGGCCGGCGGGGGTGAGCAGGTGGCGGGCGCCGGCCTGGGTGTGGAGGGCGGCGAGCAGGGCGGGGGCGAGCTGGGGGGAGGGCAGCAGGAAGGGGCGGCGTTCGGTGAGGCAGGCCAGGACGAGGGCGACGGCTTCGGGGGATTTGGTGGCGTGCAGGGCCACGGGTTCGCCGGGGGCCAGGTCCAGGGCGCGCAGGCGCCGGCGTTCGCGGCCGGTGAGGTGGGCGAGTTCGCGGTAGGTGACGGCGCGGTCGTGCCAGAGCAGGGCGGTGGCGTCGGGGCGGCGGCGGGCGTGGTGGGCGAACGCGTCGGGCAGGGACAGCGGCGGCACCGCGGCGGGGGCGTCTGGGGTGGTCATGGCGGGTCACTCCCCTGCCGGGGCGATGGTCGCCCAGCCGGCCTTGACGGCGGTGGCGGTGGCGGTGGCGGTGGTGGTGGCGAGGGTGAAGCGCACGACGGTGCCCCGGTCGTGGGGGTGCAGGGTCAGGTGCAGCGGGGTGCCGGGGGTGACGGGGGCGGCGAAGCGGGCGCCGAGGGCGGTGATGCGGGTGGGGTCGCCTGCGGCGTGGCGGTCGGTGATCTCTTCGGCGGCCAGGGCGAGCAGGTGCATGCCGTGGGCGATGGCCGAGGGGAAGCCGGCGGCGCGGGCGGCGTGGTCGTCGAGGTGGATGGGGTTGAGGTCGCCGGTGGCGTGGGCGTAGGCGCGCACGTCGGCGGGGGTGAGGGTGTGGGTGAGGGTGTGGGGTCCGGTGTCGGGGGTGGTGCCGGGGTGGGCGGTGGGGGGCAGGGCGCCGTGGGGGGTGATGCGGGTGGCGCCCAGGAGGAGGGCGGCGGTGGTGAGTTCGGCGAGCAGGGTGCCGTGGGGGGTGGTGAGGCGGGTGGTGAGGGTGATGCGGGTGCCGCGCGGCTCACGGCGGGCGGCGGTGACGGTGACCTCGACGTCGGTGCCGGTGGCGGCGTCGGTGGCGGGCGGCAGCGGGTGGTGGGTGCGGATCTCCTGGGCGAGGTGGACGACGCCGGTGAAGGCGTCCTCGCCGGCGGTGAGGGCGGCGACCGTGTGCTGGGCGAGGGTGTGGGCGAGGACGAACGGGTGGGCGGGGGATGCGAGTTGGCCGGCGGGGCCGGTGGCGGGGGGCAGGCCGGTGCGGGCGGCGGTGCGGTAGGCGGCCAGGGCTTCGGCGGTGACGGGCACGCGGGTGCGGAACATCGGGGCGGCGTGCGCCGGGTCCGTCGCGGGCTGTGCCGTCGGGGCCGGGGCGGCGGGGGTGGGGGTCGTGGTCATGCGGGGGTCACCACCAGGGTCGAGTTGTGGCCGCCGAATCCGAAGGAGTTGGACAGGGCCGCGCCGGGGCGGATCGGGCGGGGGCGGGTGTGGACGACGTCGAGGTCCAGGCCCGCTTCGGTGGTTTCGTGGTTGGCGGTGGGCGGGACCAGGCGGTTGGTCATGGCCTGGATGGCGGCGATGAGTTCGACGGCGCCGGCGGCGCCGATCAGGTGGCCGATGACGCCCTTGGTGGAGGTGACGGGCACCGCGTGGGGGCCGAAGACGGTGCGCAGGGCGGCGGCTTCGGCGCGGTCGTTGTGGATCGTGGCGGTGCCGTGGGCGTTGACGTGCGTGATGTCGGCGGGGGTCAGGCCGGCGTCGGTGAGGGCGGCGCGCATGGCGGCGGTGGCGCCGGCGCCGTCGGGGCGGGGGTTGGCCAGGTGGTAGGCGTCCGCGCTGGAGCCGTAGCCGGCCAGCAGGGCGTAGGGGGTGCGGTGGCGGGCGCGGGCGTCGTCCAGGCGTTCCAGGACCAGGAAGCCGGCGCCTTCGCCCATGACGAAGCCGTCGCGGTGGGTGTCGAAGGGGCGGGAGGCGCGGGCGGGGTCGGCGTTGCGCTGGGAGTGGGCGCCGAGGTTGCCGAACGCGGCGAGGGTGACGGGGGTCAGGGTGGCCTCGCAGCCGCCGGCGATCACGACGTCGGCGCGGCCGGTGGCCAGGAGCATCGCGCCGTGGCCGATGGCGTCGGCGCCGGAGGCGCAGGTGGTGGCGATCGTCAGGGCCGTCCCGCTCCAGGACAGGCGCATGGCGATCTGGGCGGCCGCGGCGTTGGGCATGGTGATCAGCGGCATCAGCGGCGAGACCCGCAGGGGGCCGTGCTGGGTGTAGGCGGCGGACTCGCGGTCGCTGGTGGTGCGTCCGCCGACCGCGTTGCCGACGACGATGGCCGAGCGCCCGGGCCCGGGGTGGGGGGAGCCGGCGTCGCGGTGGGCGGCGAGGGCGGCCAGGGTGGCGTAGTGGGCGAAGGGGTCCAGGCGGCGGGCGTCCTTGGCGGGCAGCGCCGGGTCGTGCGGCAGGGCGGTGACGGGGCAGCCCAGGCGTACCCGGTGGCGGGCCAGGGCCGGGTCGGTGAGGGCGCGTGCGGTGGAGCGTCCCTGGCTGACCGTCTGCCAGAACTCCTGCAGGCTGTGGCCGGCGGGGCTGATGACGCCCAGGCCGGTGACCGCGATCTCGGGCCGTACGGGCCGCGCGGGCCGCGTGGGGGTTGCGGGCCGTGCGGGGGTTGCGGGCCGGTCGCGTTCCGGGGAGTGCGGGGAGTGCGGGGGCTGCGGGGAGTGCGGGTGGGGTGGCGGGGTGGGGGCTGGCATGCGGGTCGTCCTCCCTTCGGCCGGGCGGCGCGGGTCAGATGAGGCCGGTCTGGGCGGCGGCGGTCAGGAACGCGTCGGCGGCGAAGTCGATGTCGGCGGCGCTGTGGCGGGCGGTGACCGCGATCCGCAGGCGGGCCAGGTCGTTGGGCACCGCGGGGGTGACCACCGGCAGGCCGATCACCCCGGCCTTGCGGCAGGCGGTGGCGTAGTCGTAGGCGGCGTCGTCGGAGCCGGCGATGACCGGGATGACGGCGGTTCGGCTGTCCATGGTGCGGATGCCCGCCGCGTTCAGGCGCGAGCGCAGGCGTTCGGCCTGGGTCTGGATGTGGGTGACGCGCTCGGGCTCGCGGCGCAGGATCCGCAGGCACTCCAGCGCGGCGCCGGTCTGCGCGGGGCCCAGCGCCGCGGAGAACAGGAACGGGCGGGCGGCGTAGCGCAGGTGGCCGATCAGGTCGGCGCTGCCGGCGACCCAGCCGCCCATGGAGGGGATGGCCTTGGAGAGGGTGCCGAGCTTGACGTCGACGCGGTAGCGGTGGCCGAAGTGCTCCTCGATGCCGCCGCCGCGCGGGCCGATCACGCCCAGGGCGTGGGCCTCGTCGACCATCAGCAGCGCGCCGTGGCGGTCGCAGACCTCGCGCAGCTGCGGCAGCGGGGCGATGTCGCCGTCCATGGAGTAGACGCTGTCGACGATCACCAGGCGCACCCCGGTGGCGGAGGCGGCCTTCAGGCGGCGTTCCAGGTGCTCGACGTCGTTGTGGCGAAAACGCGTGACCGTCGCGCCCGACAGGCGGCAGCCGTCGACGATGCTGGCGTGGTCGTACTTGTCGATCAGGACGGTGTCGCCCTGGCCGACCAGGGCGCCGACGGTGCCGACGTTCGCCGCGTAGCCGGAGCCGAACACCAGCGCCCGCTCGCGGCCGGCGAAGCGGGCGACCTCCGCCTCCAGCTCCTCGTGCAGCGGGATCGTGCCGGCCAGGGCGCGCACGCCGTGGTTGCCGGTGCCGTAGACGTCCAGGGCGGCCTTGGCCGCGGCCACCACCCGCTCGTCGCCGGCCAGTCCGAGGTAGCTGTACCCGGACATCATGAGCAGGCGCTCGCCGTCCAGGTCGCAGTAGGCGCTGTCGCGTTCCATCGTGTAGGCGACGAAGCTGTTGCGGCGCGAGGCGTCGAACTCCAGCGCGCCGACGCGCTCCAGCGTCTGGTCCAGCTTCGGCTGAAGGCGCTGCCATGCTGCGGTGGCCATACTGCTCACTCCTCACGGGCAAGGGGGATGCGGGGACGGGGCGGCGGGGAAACCGGCCGGGGCACCGGCGGGAGCGCCGGATGCCGGGGTGCGGGTGCCGTGGTGCGGGTGCCGGGGGTGCGGGTGCCGCGTGCGGGGGTGCCGGGGGTGCGGGTGCCGTGTTCCCGGGGGCGCCTGGTGCCTTTGGTTCCCGGGGTGCTTTTGCCGGGGGCGGTGCCCCCTTTTCCCCTGTACGGGCTTTCCCGGGTGCGGGGTTTCCCGGTGCCGGGTTTTCGGGTGCCGGGTTTTCGGGTGCCGGGTTTTCGGGTGCCGGGTTTTCGGGTGCGGGGTTTTCGGGTGCGGGTTTTCTCGAAGCGTCCACGCGGGGTGCTCAAGGATGGCTACATTTCTACGGCAGGAAGCGCAAGGCGGCCGCAACAGCCCGATTCCCGGCCTGCGGTAACGCTCTGACGTGCGGAAACCCTGCGCCTACGACGCATGGACCGGCCGGTGGGTATGTTTCGCCGACCGGTGTTGACACCGCGCAAGCAGCCGAATGTATGGTCGAAATCCGCCGGAACGAAAAACCGAACGGCTGGTCGGCGTTGCATTTTCCGGTCCGGGTTTCTTTCCAGGGCCCGCGGCCCGGCACCGCCGCCCGCGGGCCGCGCCGCGGCTCAAGGGGGTTGGAGCTATGTTGAACGGTTTGCGGGACGACGGGGCGCCGGGCAGATCGGGGGCGCCGTCATGCTGATCCGCCTGACCGGCCTGGTGACCGTCGAACACGAGGGCGCCGCCCCGCAGCACCTGTCCGGCGCCCAGGCGCAGGTGGCCTTCGCCCGTCTGGTGCTGGAGCGCTTCGCCGGCACCGGGCGCGACGCGCTGGCCGACACCGTGTGGCCCGACGGCCTGCCCGACACGTGGGCCTCGGCGCTGCGCAGCGTGGTCTCCCGGGTGCGGGCGTTCGTCGCCGCCCCGGGCCAGGGGCCGGGGGCGACGCCGCTGGTCTCCCAGGGCGGGCGCTACGTGCTGCGCCTGCCGGCGGACGCGGCGGTGGACGTGGAGGTGGCGGCGAGCGCGGTCGGCGAGGCCGGCGAGGCGTTCGGCGCCGGCGCCTACCCGGTGGCGCAGCAGCTGGCGGCCGGCGCGATCGCGAACCTGCGCGGTTCCTTCCTGCCCGACCACGACGGCGAGTGGGCGTGCGGGGTGCGCGACCACGTCGACGAACTGCGCATCTGCGCCCTGGAGACGGCGAGCCTGTCGGCCTCCGCGCTGGGCGAGGAGCACCACGCGCTGCGCTGGGCGGAGGAGGCGGTGCGCCGGGCCCCGTTCCGCGAGAGCGCCTACCGCTGCCGGATGGCCGCGCTGGCCGCGGCCGGCAACCGGGCCGAGGCGCTGCGCTGCTACCAGCAGCTGCGTCAGGTCCTCGCGGAGGAGCTGGGCATCGACCCGGGCCCCGAGTCCCAGGACATGTACCTGTCGCTGCTGCGCTCCCCCGCCCCGGCCGCCGACGCGCCCCTCCCGGCCCCGGGCCCGGCTGCGGTGGCGGTGGCGGGCGCCGCGCCGGCCGCGGGGCCGGCCGCGGGGCTGGCTGCGGGTCCGGCGGTGCCCGCGGTGGACCCGGTGCTGATGGGGATCTTCGAGCCCCTGCCGCCGGGGCGCTGGAGCCGCTCCGGGCCCCCGGTGCGCGCCGCCTGACACCCCGCCGCCCCCGGGGGCGCCCGGGGGCGGGCCCCTCTCCGCGCCTCTCCGTCCCTCTCCGTGTCTCTCCTCTGTCTGCCGCTTCGGTGTTTGTCCTCCGTTTCCCCCCGCTTCCCTCTCTTTCCCGCCCCGTCCCTCCCCGGTCCCTCTCCGGTTCTTCGCGGGTTCTTCGCGGGTTCTTCGCCGGGGAGGTCCCCGGCGTGTTGCGGGGCTGTTGCGGTGGGCGGGCGGGCCCCGTGCGGGAGGGTGGGCGTAGTAGCGTCATGACCCGAAGTCGCGCACCGCGCGCGGCGGTTCACGACGACGGACCGAACGGACGGGGGCCTGGATTTTGGGAAGGGGTGGTGGGTGTGGGACGGACACGCGCTACGGCGCGGGTGATCGAGCACCCGGGCGTGGAGGACCTGAGCGTCCAGCAGGTACTGGAGGCGCTGGCGGACCCCGCCCGCAGATCGGTGGTCTGCCGGCTGGCCCGCGAGGACGCTGACCTCAGCTGCGGCTCCTTCGAGCTGCCCGTCTCCCGTTCCACCTCCACCCACCACTTCAACGTCCTGCGCCAGGCCGGGCTGCTGCGCCAGTACTACGTGGGCACCACCAAGATGAACGCCCTGCGCAGCGAGGAACTCGAACACCGCTTCCCCGGGCTGCTCACCGCCGTCGTCGCCGCCGCGCACGCCGAAACCGCCCCGGGCCCGCCGGTGCGCGAGGCCGTGCGGCCCGGCTGACCCCGGGCCCGGCGCCCCGGCCGCTCCGGGGCGCCCGGCCCTGCGGGTGTCCCGGCCCTGCGGGTGTCCCGGCCCTGCCGGCGTGCCCGCCCCGCCGGTGTGCCCGGCCCGCGGCGGCTCAGACCCGCGCGAGGAGGGCGAACCGCTCGTCGTCGACCGGGCGGCCCCACAGGTCGCGATCGCCGCTCAGCGGCTCGACCCGAAGGTCGGCGACCAACGGCCGCACCACGCCCGCCAGGGCGTCGGCGCCGATCCCGCCGCTCCACGGCAGCCGCCCGGCACCGGCCGCGTACGGCGCGTCGTCCTGCCCCGGCTCGCGCCACCGGCCCTCGACCAGGACCAGCCTGCCGCCGGGGCGCAGCAGGGCGGTCCACTGCCGCAACGCGGTCTCGGGGTCGGGCAGCGTCCACAGCAGGTGCCGGCACAGCAGGACGTCGAAGCGCTCGTCGCCGACGGGCGGTGCCGCCGCGTCGCCGGTCAGGAAGCGTGCCGGCAGGCCGGCTTCGGCCAGCTTCGCGCGTGCCCGCTCCAGCATGCGCGGTGCCAGGTCGACGCCCGTGACGCGGTGTCCGCGCCGGGCCAGCAGCATCGACAGCGACCCCGTTCCGCAGCCGACGTCGAGCACGTCGAACGGCCCGGACGGCGCGGAGGGGACCCAGCGTTCCAGGAGCCGGGTCCACGCCAGGCGGGTGGGCCCGGCGCTCAGCCCGTGGTCGGGCTCGTCGTCGAAGGACGAGGCGGCGGCGTTCCAGTACTCGGCGATGGCGGCGGAGTCCTCATGCATGGCCGGCATCCTCGCAGTCACGACCGACAGCCCCGCGGCCCGAATCCGGACGCGTGCCCGCCCGGGGCGCGCGATCCGCCCGTACACGGCACGCCGCCCGCCGGCACCACGCCGGTCCTCCGCACCCCGGTACCCCACCCCGGCCCGCCCACCGGCCCGGCAGCCCACGGATCCGCCCGCGGCCACCGCCCTCCGCACACCCCGGCACCCGCTCCCGGCACCCGGCACCCGGCACCCGGCACCCGGCACCCGGCCCACAACGCCCGCCCACGCCGCACAGACGCCACCACCGCTCCCCCGCAGCCGCACCGCACCCCGCCACGCCGGCCGGCCTTCTTTACGCCCCGCCACCCCCGCGCCCGGCACCGCCCCACAGGCCCGCCCACGCCGCACGAGCCCCACCACCACTCCCCCGCAGCCGCACCCCACCGCACCCCGCCACGCCACGCCGACAAGTCTTCTTTCCTTGACAATTTTTTTTGTCGGCAAGATGCTGGAGGGGTGCTGGACGTCGCCGTGATCGAAGAACCCGCCGCGGCCGAGGCCTGTCTGGACCCGATCCGGGCCCGGATCCTCGCCGCCCTGGCCGAACCCGGTTCGGCCGCCATGCTGGCCGCCCGTCTGGGGCTGGCCCGGCAGAAGGTCAACTACCACCTGAAGGAACTGGAGCGCCATCACCTGGTCGAGCTCGCCGAGGAGCGGCGCAAGGGCAACGTCACCGAACGGGTCTACCGCGCGGCGGCCGCCTCCTACGTGATCTCTCCGCGGGTGCTGGCCGGGGTGAGCCCCGATCCCGAGCGCTCCCCCGACCGGCTCTCGGCGCGCTGGCTGCTGGCCCTGGGCGCGCGGCTGGTCCAGGAGGTCGGGACACTGGTCACCGGTGCCTCCCGGGCCGGGCGCAAGGTGGCCACGTTCGGTCTCGACGCGCAGGTGCGCTTCGCCTCGGCCGCCGACCGGGCCGCGTTCGCCGAGGACCTCGCCCAGGCCGTGGCGGCCCTGGTCGCCCGCTACCACGACGAGGGCGCGCCCGGCGGGCGCACCCACCGCGTCGTCGCCGCCCTCCACCAGATCCCCGCCACCGCGCCGCCCACCGGAACCCCGTCCGCCGAAACCCCGTCCGCCGAAGCAGCGGCGGACCCCGCAGCCCCGGAGCCCCCGCGATGACCCACCCGTTCGAGATCGCCCTGGACACCGTCCTGCCCGCCGGTCCCGAGCAGGTCTGGGAGGCGATCGCCACCGGCCCCGGCGTCGACTCCTGGTTCATGGGCCGCAACACCGTCGACCCCCGCGAGGGCGGCACCGCCGCCATGACCACCGCAGGGCACCGCCAGGAGGCGGTCGTCACCGCGTGGGAGCCCGCCAAGCGCCTGGCCACCCGCACCCCCGAGACCGGCGACGGCCGCTTCATGGCCTTCGAGTACCTCATCGAGGGACGCGAGGGCGCGGCCACCGTGCTGCGCGTGGTCCACAGCGGCGTCCTGGGCGACGACTGGCAGGAGGAGTACGACGCGCTGCGCCGCGGCTGGCCCTTCCACCTGCACACCCTGCGCGAGTACCTGGCCCACTTCGCGCACCGCACCGCCGTCCCGGTCTTCGCTTTCGCCCCCGCCCCGGGCCGCACCCCGCAGGAGATCCGGGCCCTGCTCGCCGGCGCCCTCGGCCTGCCCCTGCCCGTCACCGAAGGCGCCCGCGCCCGCGCCGACGTCCCCGGCCTGCCGCCGCTGCAGGGCCACGTCGTGTGGGCCGACGACGAACGCATCGCCGTACGCGGCACCGACGCCCTGCACACCTTCCACCACGGCCCCGGCCTGGTCCTGCTCTTCCACCACCTCTTCCACCCCACCACCGACGGCCCCACCGCCGACGGCGCGGACGCCGCAACGGAGATCGGCACGGAGGCCGACCGGGCGGACGCCGCCTGGCAGCAGTGGCTCACCCGCCTCCTCGCCTGACCCCGCCCACCCCCACGCCCCTGACGCCCGCACGCCCCTGACGCCCCCACGCCCCTGACGCCACGACCGACCGCAAGGACCCCTCATGCGCACCCTGATCAGCACCGCGTTCATCTCCCTCGACGGCGTCGTCGAGGCCCCCGGCGGCGAAGCCGGCTACCGCAACGCCGGCTGGACCTTCAAGGACGTCGAGTTCCTCCCCGAGGCCTACGAGATCAAGCAGCGCGAACAGCAGGAGGCCGGCGCCGTCCTCCTGGGCCGCGTCAGCTACCAGGCGTTCAGCCCCGTCTGGCCCGACATGCCCGAGTTCGCCCGCTACAAGACCCTGCCGAAGTACGTCGTGTCCACCACCCTCACCGACGCCGACCTCACCGACACCTGGGGCCCCACCACCATCCTGCGCACCCTGGAGGACGTGGCCCGCCTCAAGCAGGGCGACGGCGACCCGATCATCGTCCACGGCAGCGCCACCCTCAACCACGCCCTCGCCGACGCCGGCCTCGTCGACCGCTACCACCTGCTCGTCTACCCGCTGCTCCTGGGCGCCGGCAAGCGCCTGTTCCCCGCCACCGACAAGGACGCCCAGAAGCTGCGCCTGACCGAACACACCGTCTACCCCAACGGCCTGCAGAAGCAGATCCTCGACGTCCTCCACTGACCCCCCGGTCACACCACACCGCCCGCCGCGCCCGCCCCCGGCACCACCGTCCACGCCCCGCCCCCGCGCGGCGGGAGGACCAGGGGCGGGCGCGCAGGCTGTGGCGTGACGGGCAGCCGACGAAGCCGCCGAGCACCGGACCCCACCACCCGACGCGCAATCCCCTTCCCGGCCGGCGGCGGCCGGCCGCCTCGCCGTCCACGCCAGGCGGCACCGGAGCGCACCGGACATGCCGGCCCGTCACCCGCCGTGCCCGCCCGGCACAACCCCCGCCCGCACCCGGCGCAGCGACCACGGCACACCGAACCCGGCACCCGGACACCCCTCCCGCCGCTGGCCGCACGCACCGGCACCCGCCTACCGTCCCGGCCGCCGGCGTCCGTACCGGCCGCGGGACGGGCGGGTGGCGGCCCGCGGTCCGTACCGGTGCCGGGAGGGGATCCGGGTCCGCGGCCCGGCGGGGCGGCCCCGCACCAGGCCGCAGACACCCGTGGCACGGCGCACCCGCCCCACACCCGACCGCGCCCGGGCGGCACCGGGGCCGTCGTCCCGGAGAAACGGGACCGGGCCGCCGGCCGGAAGCGGCAGGACTGCGAAGAGGGGTGACGCCCCGCCGGCCGCGCCACCGGGCCCCGCGGGGGGCGCACCACGTCGGGCGCCCGCCCGGCAGGCCCGGGGCGCGGCGGGGCATCGCGCCCCGCCACGCCCCGCCCCGCACTGC
>NZ_JBHVPD010000137.1:0-22393 GCF_042887525.1 Kitasatospora sp. NPDC057936 | reverse complement strand
CAGATACGACAAGCGCGCCTACGTCTTCCACGGCACCGTCACCGTCGCATCAATCCGACTCTGGCTCCGACGATGATCCGCCGTACAGAACCTAGACGCCCGGCAGCGGATCCTGGTCGACGTCGTGCCGCGGGACGCGCTCGGCGGGGTCGCGGCACTCGGGGCCGAGCCGCAGGATGCGGGACTCCGGGTCGTGCAGCGGCCGGTGGCAGCGGCGGCAGGTGACGCGGTGGCGGACGGCCTCCGGGGTGTCCGTCCCGGGCAGCGGATCGGGGGAGCTGGTCATGGTGAGACCGTAACGAAGCGGGCGCCGTGAAAGGATCCCCCCATGGCCACCGACCGCACCAGCGCAGGAGACCCGGCGCGCACCCTCGCCCTCCTCTGGGGCCTGACCGCCGAGGAGAAGCCCGGCCGGCGCGGCCCCCGGCAGGCCCGCTCGACCGGCGAGATCGCGGCGGCGGCCGTCGCGCTCGCCGACGCCGAGGGCGTGGACGCGGTCACCATGCGGCGCATGGCGCAGGAGCTCGGCCTGTCCCCGATGGCGCTCTACACGTACGTGCCCGGCAAGGCCGAACTGCTCGACCTGATGCTCGACACCGTCTACGCGACGGTGCCCCGCACCGCCCCCGCCGGCGACGGCTGGCGCGCCCGCGTGACGGCCGTCGCCGACGACAACCGGGCGCTGCACCGGGCCCACCCGTGGATCGCGGCCGTCTCCACCAGCCGCCCGCCGCTGGGCCCGGGCCTGATGGCCAAGTACGAGTACGAGCTGCGCGCGTTCGAGGGCACCGGCCTGCCGGACGTCGACCTGGACGCGGCGCTCACCCACGTGCTCGGCTTCGTCCAGACCTGCGCCCGGATGGCCTCCGACGAGCGGGCCGCGCAGCAGGACAGCGCGATGACGGACGAGCAGTGGTGGGCCGCCAACGCCGATCTGCTGGCCCGGGTCTTCGACGCCGAGCGCTACCCGGTGGCAGCCCGCGTCGGCGCCGCCGCGGGCGCGGCGCACGGCGGCGCCTACGACCCGGACCACGCCTACGCGTTCGGCCTCGCGCGCGTGCTGGACGGCCTGGCCGCGCTGGTCACGAAGCGGTAGGCCGCCCGTCGTACTCCTCGCGGGCGGCCAGCACCTCGGGCACCCGCCGCTCCGACCACAGCGCGAGCCCCGCGACCAGCTCGGCGGCCTCGTGCCCGAGCGGCGTGAGGCTGTAGTCGACCCGGGGCGGGATCACCGGGTGGGCCTCGCGGAGCACGAAGCCGTCGCGCTCCAGCGTCTGGAGGGTCTGGGCGAGCATCTTCTCGCTGACCCCGGTGACCCGGCGGCGCAGCTCGCTGAAGCGGTAGCCGCGTTCGCGCAGCGCCCACAGGACGAGCACGCCCCAGCGGCTGGTGACGTGCTCCAGCACGCCCCGGGACGGGCACATGCGGTCGAAGACGTCGGCCGGGGGGAGCTTCTCGATTACCTTCACGTCAGTACCCTACTTTGAAGTGCGTACTTTCGAAAGGTTAGTGCGGTCCCTAGGGTGAGTTCCGAGGGCAACACCACCGCATCCCTGAGGAGCACTCCCATGTACGTCGTCACCGGTGCCACCGGCCAGCTCGGCCGCCTCGTCGTCGAGGGCCTGCTGGCCGCCGTCCCCGCGGGCGAGGTCGCGGTCGCCGTCCGCTCCGCCGAGAAGGCGGCCGACCTGGCCGCGCGCGGCGTCGCCGTCCGGGTGGTCGACTACGACGAGCCCGGGACCCTGGCCGGCGCCTTCGCGGCCGGCGACCGGGTGCTGCTGATCTCGGGCAGCGAGGTCGGCCGCCGCATCCCGCAGCACCGCGCCGTGATCGACGCCGCGAAGGCGGCCGGGGTCGCGCTGCTCGCCTACACGAGCGCGCCGGGCGCGGCCACCTTCCGGCTGGTCGACGAGCACCGGGCGACGGAGGAGCTGATCGCGGAGTCCGGCCTGCCGTCCGTCCTGCTGCGCAACGGCTGGTACACCGAGAACTACCTGGGCGACGCGGCCGGCACGGTCGCCCGCGGCGTGGTGCTCGGCAGCGCGGGCGAGGGCCGGGTGGCCACCGCCCCGCGCAAGGACTACGCGGACGCGGCCGTCGCCGTCCTGCTCGGCGAGGGCCACGAGGGCCGGGTCTACGAGCTGAGCGGCGACACCGCGTGGAGCCTGCCCGAGCTGGCCGCCGAGCTGGCCGCGGTCTCCGGCGAGCCGGTCGCGCACCGCGACGTGACCCCGGCCGAGCACCGCGGGGTGCTGGTCGGCGCGGGCCTGCCGGAGGGCTTCGCCGAGGTGCTGGTGGACGTCGACGCCGGCATCGCGCGCGGCGAGCTGGCCGGCACCCCGGGCGACCTCGCCCGCCTGATCGGCCGCCCGACCGTTCCGCTCACCGAGTCCGTCCGCGCGGCGCTCAAGGCGTGACCCGCACCCGCCCTGACCTGGGCGTTCTCGCCCCTTGGGCGCTGTCATGACCAAAATCCGGAAACGGAGATGACAGCCCGCCCTCCCGCCCGCTACCGTCACCTCGACATACGCGCGCGCGGAGGGCAGGCGGCAGATGCCGGACACAACGAAGCAGGAGAGCGGCAACGGCATCTGGTACGGAGCCGCGGCCTACGGCATCTGGGGGCTCTTCCCGCTGTTCTGGCCGCTGCTGGAGCCCGCCGCCGCCGACGAGATCGTGGCGAACCGGATGGTCTGGTCCCTCGTCGCGGTCGTGGGGCTGCTGGCCTTCCAGCGGCACTGGGGCTGGATACGCCCGCTGCTGCGCCAGCCCCGCCGGGTCGCGATGCTGGCCGGCGCGGCCACCGTGATCACGGTCAACTGGGGCGTCTACATCTGGGCGGTCAACAGCGGCCACGTCGTCGAGACCAGCCTCGGCTACTTCATCAACCCGCTCGTGACGATCGGCTTCGGCGTCCTGGTCCTCAAGGAGCGGCTGCGCGTCGCGCAGTGGACGGCGGTCGGCGTCGGCGCGGCGGCGGTCGCGGTGCTCACCGTCGCGTACGGGCAGCTGCCCTGGATCGCGCTCACCCTGGCGCTGTCCTTCGCCACCTACGGCCTGCTGAAGAAGACGGTCGGGCTGAGCGGCGTGGAGAGCCTGGCGGCGGAGAGCGCCTTCATGTTCCCGTTCGCCCTGGCCTACCTGGTCTACCTGGAGGTCAGCGGGCGCGGCACCTTCGGCCACGCGGTGGCCGGCTCGTACGGCTGGGGCCACTCCGGCCTGCTGGCGCTCAGCGGCGTCATCACCGCGATCCCGCTGCTGTGCTTCGGCGCGGCGGCCGTGCGGGTGCCGCTGACGATGCTCGGGCTGCTGCAGTACCTGGCGCCGGTGTTCCAGTTCCTGATCGGCGTCGCGGTGTTCCACGAGTCGATGCCGCCCGCGCGCTGGGCCGGCTTCGGCCTGGTCTGGGTGGCGCTGGCCGTCCTCACCTGGGACGCGCTGCGCCGGGTGCGGGCCGACCGCGCGGAGCGGGCGGCCGCGGCACGCACGCCGCGACCGGCCCCCGCCCCGGCGGCCACCCGGTAGGACACGTCCTGGGAGACGCGGTCAGGCGCTGATGTCCCGGCTGGAGAACCGCGCCCAGGCCGCCGAGCCGAACACGGCGACGTAGCCGGCCTGCAGGGCGAGGTTCTTCAGCACGCTGTCCCAGTACATCGGCTGGCGCAGCAGGTCCGCGAAGCTCAGCCAGTAGTGGGTGAACAGGAACGGCCGGATCGCGTCCAGCTGCGGGAAGTTGTCCAGGATCTGGACGGTGATCACCAGCACCACGGTGGCGGCCATCGCCGCGATGCCGCTGCCGGTGAGCGTCGAGACGAACAGCCCGATCGCCACCAGCCCGGCCAGCGAGAGCGCCACCACCGCGGCCACCAGCAGCGCCCGCGGCAAGGCCTCGCCGAGGCCGATGGTGTCGCCGGACAGCAGCGTCACCTTGCCGAGCGGGAACAGCGCGGCGCCGGTGGCCAGGGCCGTCAGCGCGACGGCCGCGGTGGCCGCCAGGCAGAAGGCGAGCCCGGCGGTGAACTTGGCGGCCAGCAGCCGCGTCCGCCCGGCCGGGGCGACCAGCAGGTAGCGCAGCGTCCCGGTGGCGGCCTCGCCGGCCACCGAGTCCCCGGCGACGACGCCGACCGTCATCGGCAGGAAGACCGGCAGCGCCACGGCGAGCGCGGTGAACACCAGGAACAGGCCGTTCTGGGTGGTCTGCGCGATGAAGCTCGGACCGCCGTCCCCGTGCGGGCCGTCCGTGTTGACCTTGATGACCACGCCGATCAGGACCGGCAGCGCCGCCAGGATCGCCAGCAGCACCAGGGTCCGCATCCGGCGGAAGGTCAGGTGCAGCTCGTTGCGGAACAGCGCCAGGAAGCCGGACGCCGTCTGCGGCCGCCGCCCGGCGGCCCGTGACCCGCCTCCGGGCGCGACCGCCACCGCCTCAGCCCGCGACATCGAAGCCCTCCCCGGTCAGCGCCACGAAGGCGTCCTCCAACGTGCCCCGTTCCAGGCCGAACCCGTGCACCCGCACGCCGGCCTCCACCAGCGCCGCGCACAGCTTCGGCAGCGTCGAGTCGTCGACGGCCGCGAGCTCGGCGTCCACCCGGTCCTCGCCGCGCACGACGTCGGCGACCTGGTGGGCCGCGAGCACCTCGGCGGCCCGGTCGGCGTCCGGCGTGCGCACCACCAGCCGGCCCTGGGCCCGGGCGGCCAGCTCGGCGACGGTGCCCTGCACCACCAGCCGGCCGCGGGACATCACCGCGGCGTGCGTGCAGACCTGCTCGATCTCGTCGAGCAGGTGCGAGGAGAGGAACACCGTGGTGCCCTCCGCCGCGACCTCCCGCACCAGCGTCCGGATCTCCCGCATGCCCTGCGGGTCCAGGCCGTTGGTCGGCTCGTCCAGCACCAGCAGTTCGCGCGGCTGGAGCAGCGCCGAGGCCAGGCCGAGCCGCTGCTTCATGCCGAGCGAGTACGCGCGGGCCTTCTTGCCCGCCGCCGCGGTGAGCCCGACCCGCTCCAGCGCCTCGTCGACGCGGCGGGCGCGGGTGCGCGGGTCGGCCGTCGGGTCGGCGGCGTCGAACCGGGCGAGGTTGTCGCGGCCGGACAGGAAGCCGTACAGCGCGGGGCCCTCGATCAGCGCGCCCACCCGGGGCAGCACGGTCGCGACGGACTGCGGCATCGGCTCGCCGAGCACGGTGGCCGCGCCGGAGGTGGGGACGATCAGGCCCATCAGCATGCGGATGGTCGTGGTCTTGCCGGAGCCGTTGGGGCCGAGGAAGCCGAAGACCGAGCCGCGCGGGACGGCCAGGTCCAGGCCGTCGACGGCGAGCTGGCCGCCCCGGAAGCGCTTGGTGAGCCCGCGCGTGCGGATCACGTCGTCGGAGTGGGTGGGGGCGGGGGCGGCAGCGGGAACGGGGGCCGGGCGCGCCTCGGCGCCCCGGCCCCCGGCCGACTCCGTAACGTCCCCCGTTACGGGAGTCTTCGTCACCCCTACTTCACCCCGGCCGCGTTCTGCAGGACGGACTGCGTGACGGCGCCGGCGAACACCCGGCCGTCGTCGGTGATCAGGACGTTGAGCACCTTGGTGCTGATCAGCGTGCCGCCGGCGACCGGCTTGCCGAGCGCCTTGGCCAGGGCCGCCGGGTTCTGGAACGAAGCGTGGCCGCCGTGCTTGCCGTCCTTGGCGCCGTTCGCGCCGCCCGCGCCGTTCGCGCCGTTCGCGCCGCTCGCCGGCGTGCCCTCCGGACCGCTCGGCAGGTGCGCGGCGATCACCGAGGTCCAGCCCTCGCCGATCACGTTCGTCCCGCCCTGCTCGCCGGCCTCCTTCTTGCCGTCCGGGCCGCGCTCGGCGTCCGCCTTCCCGCCCGCCTGCTCGCCCGCCTGCTTGTCGTCCGCCTTGTGCTCCGTCACCTTGGCGCCCTTGGGCACGGTGAAGTCGAAGGTCTTGGCGGCCGGCTTCGCGAAGGAGACGTCGGTGAAGCGCACGTCCAGTACGGCGCCGCCGTCGGTGCCCAGCACCTTGACCGCGAGCGGCACGCCGTTGTCGGCGGCCACCGCGATGCGGACCTCGGAGATCGTCGAGCCGGACTGCTTCGGCTTGACGCTCAGCTGGTAGGCGTTCTGCCCGGCCACCTTGGCGGTGCCGGCCACGGTGACGGACGTGGTGCTCGCGCTCTCCGTCAGGAACTGCCTGGCGGCCTCCTGCGGCGTCGTCGGCACACCGGCCAGCGGGGCCTTCGGGTGCTCGGCGCCCTGGTGCTTGGCGGCCTGACCGGTCAGGTGCACGGCCTGGTTGGTCGAGCTGTCCCAGGCCCAGCCCTGGTCGCCGTTGTGGACCAGGGTGTAGCCGGCCATGTTCTCCAGCAGGTCGAGCCGCTGGTGGTCCGGCCCGTCCACCGCGATCCGCAGCGTCTGGTCGCCGCCCAGCAGACCGAGCAGCTTGGCCTGCGGATCGGCCGACGAGCCGCCCTGCCCGCCGCCGCGCCCGGCCGCGGCACCGAGGCCGCCGGCCGCCGCCCCGAGCAGCTGGCTGGGCACCCCGAGGTCGGTCGAGAGCGAGACCGTGCCGGAGAGCGCCTGGGTGTCCGAGGCGAGCGCCTTGGCCACCACCTGCTCCGCCGTCAGCGAGGGGAGGTCCGGCGGGGAGTCGGCGGCCAGTGCGGGCACCAGCCCGATACCCGTGGCGACCGCCGCGGCCACCGCCACCGGCACGCCCGCGCGCATCAGGGTGCGCCGCCGTGAGCGGTACGGCGCGCCGCCGTCCACGTTCTCCCCCGCCGCCGTCTCATTCGTCATGGCGTCATCAACTCCTCTGCGAACCCGCCCGATTGCCTTGCCCTTCCATTAGAGGCCCGGCCCGTGCGCGCGTCATCGCCCTGTGGGGCCACTTCGGGGTAAACCGCCGGGGTACGTCAACCCTGAGACGTCCTCAGGGTTGGCTCCTCCCGGTGTACGACTCCTGGCGTAGTGTCGCCGCATGGACGCAACCGCCGCCGACCGCACCGACTCCCCGACCTCGCCGCCCCCCACCGCCAACGCCATGCGCCGCGCCCTGCGCCGCGCCCGGGACGGCGTCGCGCTCGACGCCGCCGAGGCGGCCGTGCTGCTCCAGGCCAGAGGCGAGGACCTGCGGGACCTCTGCGCGAGCGCCGCCCGGGTGCGGGACGCCGGCCTGGAGGCCGCCGGCCGCCCCGGCGTCATCACCTACTCCAAGAGCGTCTTCATCCCCCTCACCCGGCTGTGCCGCGACAAGTGCCACTACTGCACCTTCGTGACCGTCCCCGGCAAGCTGCGCCGGGCCGGGCACGGGATGTACATGTCCCCCGACGAGGTCCTCGCGGTGGCCCGCCGCGGCGCCGAACTCGGCTGCAAGGAAGCCCTGATCACACTCGGCGACAAGCCCGAGGACCGCTGGCCCGAGGCCCGCGAGTGGCTCGACGCGCACGGCTACGACGACACCGTCGCCTACGTCCGCGCGATGTCCATCCGCATCCTGGAGGAGACCGGCCTCCTCCCGCACCTCAACCCCGGTGTGCTGAGCTGGACGGACTTCCAGCGCCTCAAGCCCGTCTCCGCCTCCATGGGCATGATGCTGGAGACCACCGCCACCCGCCTGTGGAGCGAGCCCGGCGGCCCGCACCACGGTTCCCCGGACAAGGAACCCGCCGTCCGGCTGCGGGTCCTGGAGGACGCGGGCCGCAGCTCCGTCCCCTTCACCAGCGGCCTGCTGATCGGCATCGGCGAGACGTACGAGGAGCGCGCCGAGTCGCTGTTCGCGCTGCGCAAGGTCTCCCGGGCCTACCACGGGATCCAGGAGCTGATCCTGCAGAACTTCCGCGCCAAGCCGGACACCGCGATGCGCGGCATGCCCGACGCCGAACTCGACGAGCTGGTCGCCACGGTGGCCGTCGCCCGGCACGTCCTGGGCCCGGCCGCGTGCCTCCAGGCGCCGCCGAACCTGGTGGACGGCGAGTACGAGCGGCTGATCGGGGCCGGCATCGACGACTGGGGCGGCGTCTCCCCGCTCACCCCCGACCACGTCAACCCCGAGCGCCCGTGGCCGCAGATCGAGCGCCTCGCCGAGCGCTCCGCGGCGGCCGGCTTCGAACTGCGCGAGCGCCTGGCCGTCTACCCCGAGTACGTGCAGCGGGGCGAGCCCTGGCTGGACCCGCGCGTCCTGCCGCACGTGCGCGCCCTGGCCGACCCGGCAACCGGCCTCGCGAACCCGCACGCGCCGGTCGTCGGCCTGCCCTGGCAGGAGCCCGAGGACCTCCCGGAGTCGTACGGGCGGACCGACCTGCACGCCACCATCGACACCGAGGGCCGCACCGGCGACCGCCGGGCCGACTTCGAGGACGTCTACGGCGACTGGGAGGTCCTGCGCGAGCAGGTGCTCGCCGAGGGCGCACCGCAGCGGCTCGCCGGGGACCTCCGCGAGGCGCTCGCGGTCGCCGCCGACGACCCGGCGAGGCTCACCGACGACCAGGCCCTCGCCCTGTTCCACGCCGACGGCCCCGCCCTGGACGCGCTCTGCCGGATCGCCGACGACGTGCGCCGCGACGCCGTCGGCGACGACGTCACCTACTGTGTCACCCGGAACATCAACTTCACCAACGTCTGCTACACCGGCTGCCGGTTCTGCGCCTTCGCCCAGCGCCGCACCGACGCCGACGCCTTCACCCTCTCGCTCCAGCAGGTAGCCGACCGGGCCGCGCAGGCCTGGGACGTCGGCGCCACCGAGGTCTGCATGCAGGGCGGCATCCACCCGGACCTCCCCGGCACCGCCTACTTCGACATCGCCCGCGCGGTGAAGGAGCGCGTGCCGGGCATCCACGTGCACGCCTTCTCGCCGATGGAGGTCGTCAACGGCGCCACCAGGACGGGCCTCTCGATCCGCGACTGGCTCCAGCGGGCGAAGGAGGCCGGCCTCGACACCATCCCCGGCACGGCCGCCGAGATCCTCGACGACGAGGTCCGCTGGGTGCTCACCAAGGGCAAGCTGCCCGCCGCCACCTGGGTCGAGGTCGTCACCACCGCGCACGACCTGGGCATCCGCTCCTCGTCCACCATGATGTACGGGCACGTGGACACCCCGGCGCACTGGCTCGGGCACCTGCGGCTGCTCGCGGAGATCCAGCAACGCTCGCTTGAATCCAACAGCAGTGGCGGCTTCACGGAGTTCGTCACCCTGCCGTTCGTCCACACCAACGCGCCGGTCTACCTCGCCGGCATCGCCCGGCCCGGCCCCACCGCCCGCGACAACCGCGCCGTGGTCGCGATGGCCCGGCTGCTGCTGCACCCGCACATCCCCAACATCCAGACCAGCTGGGTCAAGCTGGGCGCCGAGGGCGCGGCCGAGATGCTGCGCTCGGGCGCCAACGACCTCGGCGGCACGCTGATGGAGGAGACCATCTCGCGCATGGCCGGTTCGGCGTACGGGAGTTACAAGTCGGTGCGCGACCTCCAGGCGATCGCCGAGGCCGCGGGCCGTCCGCACCGCCAGCGCACCACCACCTACGGCGAGGTGCCCGCCGAGCGCCGGGCCGCCGCGCTCGCCTCGGACGGCCACCTGCCGGAGCTGCTGCCCGTCCTGGACTGACGCGCTCCGCACGGCGACGAGGGGTCCGGCACACCGCCCGCACGGTGTGCCGGACCCCTCGCGGCGTCGCCGGCGGCGGGGGCGGCGGCGGAGGCCAGCGCCGGGGTGCCGAGGAGGAGCGCGCCGGTGAGGGCCGCCACGGCGGCGGCGCGGGTGCGGGAGGTGGTCATGGCCCGGCACGGTAGGCATCGCGGGGTGGTCGTCCGTGGCCCCGGGATGGATACGTAGCAACAATTTGTTGAAAGACTGGTGTGCGATGGAACCCGTCGAGCCGCACGGGTCTTCGCATAAGGTGCCAGGGCGCGCGACCGGCCCGAGCGTCGCGCCGCCCCGTACCCCCGCCGATTCCGGACGAAAGGCGCACCCGTCGTGATGCCACTGTGGTCACGCGCACAGCAGCAGGACTTCCGCAGCCGGGTGCGGGGCTGTCTGCTCGGCGGCGCGATCGGGGACGCGCTGGGCGCCGCCGTCGAGTTCGAGGCGCTGGACAAGATCCTCGCCCAGCACGGCCCGCACGGCGTCACCGGCTACGTCCCCGCCCACGGGCGGACCGGCGCGGTCACCGACGACACCCAGCTGACGCTCTTCACCGTCGACGGCCTGATCCGCGCCCACATCCGCCGCGACACCGGCAGCTGGCACCCGCCCACCGACCTCCACCTCGCCTACCTGCGCTGGGCCGCGACGCAGCGCGACTGGGGCCCGGACGAGCGCCGCCCCGACCTCGGCTGGCTCGGCCGCGAGGAGTGGCTGTACGCCCAGCGCGCCCCCGGCCAGGGCAGTCTCACCGCCCTCGGCGGGCCGGACGGCGAGCGCCTGGGCACCCTGGAGCACCCGAAGAACCCGCACTCCAAGGCCTGCGGCACGGTCGTGCGGGCGGCGCCGTTCGGGCTGCTCACGACCTGGGAACCGGGCCTGGTGTTCCAGCTCGCGGTGGAGTGCTCGGTGCTCACCCACGGCCACCCGACGGGCTACCTCGCGGCCGGCGCGTTCGCGGTGATCGTCCAGAGCGTCGCCCGCGGCGGCACCCTGGAGGAGGGCGTCCACCTCGCCCTGGCGCTGCTCTCCGAGCGGCAGGGGCACGAGGAGACGACGGCCGCGCTGCGGGCGGCGCTGGACGCCGTGCGGGCGGGCGAGCCGTCCGCGGCCCGGGTGGAGGCACTGGGCGAGGGCTGGGTCGCGGAGGAGGCGCTGGCGATCGGGGTGTACTGCGCGCTGGTCGCGCACGACGTCCGGTCGGGCGTGCTGCTCGCCGTCAACCACTCCGGGGACAGCGACTCCACCGGCGCGATCTGCGGCAGCCTGCTCGGCGTGCTGCACGGCGACACCGCGCTGCCGCCGGGCCTGGTGGCCGGGCTGGAGGGGCGCGGCGCGATCCTCGAACTCGCCGACGACTTCGTGCTGGAGCTCGTGCACGGCGCCGAGCTGCACGGCCGGGACACCCCGGAGGGCGCCGCGTGGACGGCCCGCTACCCGGTGGTGGGCTGAGCGGTCCCGGTGTGGACGGGCCCCGGGAAACACAGTTGCCCGTAGCCGTGTCCGCCGCCGAGGGGGCGACGGGCACCGCTACGGGCAACTGGGCCGAGAGCGGCCCGGGTTCAGGCCGCGCCGAACTGCCCTGCGCCGAATTCGCCCGGGCCGAACGCCCCCGCTCCGGCGGCGGCGGCGAACGCGTTCCAGGCCTCGGCGGAAAAGCGCAGTTGTGGGCCGTGCGGGTCCTTGGAGTCCCGGACGGCGACGGCCCCCGCGGCCGGCGTGGCGATCTCCACACAGGCGCCGTTGCCACCGCTGTGACTGCTCTTCCGCCAGGGTGCGCCGCTCTCGATGGTGGTGCTCATGGGTGGAATCCCTCTTCAATCTCTGCTATCAGTGTCCGGCTTTCCGCCACACCGAGCGCCGCCGCCCTCAGGTGGTCGTAGAGACTGGTATAGCGGCGCACGTCGGCCTCCTTCTCCAGGTAAAGATCGCTCGTCACCCCTTCGAAGTAGACAACCGTGGAATCGGCTGACTCGGGGAACTCCAGCAGGGAGAATGTCCCGGTCATACCGGGGTGGGCACCGGCGGCGAACGGGATCACCTGGATCGTGATGTTCGGCCGCTGGCTCAGCTCCAGCATGTGCTTGAGCTGGTGGGCCATCACCTCGCGGCTGCCGACCTCGCGGCGCAGCACCGCCTCGTCTATGACGGTCCACAGGCTGCCCAGCTGGTGCTCGCCGTGGACGCGGTCCTGGCGCTTCATCCGCACCTGCACCCGGCGCTGGACGGCGAGCGCGTCGGTGTCCGGCTGGGTGCCCTCGACGACGGCCTGGGCGTACTGTTCGGTCTGCAGCAGTCCGGGGACGAAGGAGGACTCGTAGGCGCGGATCGAGGAGGCCTCGGCCTCCAGGCCGATGTAGACGCTGTACGGCGTCGGCATGTCGTTGAAGTCGTGCCACCAGCCGCGCTGGCGGGACTCCTTGGCCATCTCCATGAGGCTGTTGCGCATCTGTTCGTCGGACACGTTGTACACGTCGCAGAGGTCGCGGACGTCCCGCTGGCTGATGCTGCGGCGGCCGTTCTCCAGTCGGCTGATCTTCGACTGGGAGACCATCAGCCGGCCGGCCACCTCCTCCGCGGTCATCCCGAGGCCCTCGCGGAGCTTGCGCAGCTCGGAGCCCAGGCGCCGTCGGCGCACGGTGGGATTGATGTTGGCGGACACGTCGACCTCCGGCCGGACCTCTGGTGATCGTTGGAACGGCAGTCCTCGGAACACTTCGGACATTGGGACCAACCCCCCTGACTCGGAGCAGCATGACACCTTGGGCCAGGTCGGCGCCGGGGATTCACAGCAGCGCAATAGAACTGATCATCGGAAAAGCGCTTCTGTGAGACAGCGAAGCCCCCCAGGTGGTAGTGCGGCTCAGCGGCTCGAACCGGTACTGCTACCGGCGCTGATTCGTGTGGGCTCCCGGCGGTGCACGTGCTGGTGGCACATGCTGCGGCAGGCTCCGCCGGACGTCCCCGGGCGACCCGGGGGCCCCTCGGGGACGGCAGAGGGGCGGTCGCCGGGCGACTTCCGTCGCGGGCGACCGCCCCTCCTCGCTCCTGGTACTGCTGGTGGTGCGGGTACCGCTGGTGGTGCGTCGGGTCGTTCAGCGCTCACGGACGGCGCGAACGCCGCGGCGCGCGCTGCCGGGTGTGAAGCCGGACCTCACGCCGGACGTCTCGCCGGACGATCCGCCCGGCGTGCCCGGGTGCGCCCCCGGACCCCGGACCGGGCGTCAGCGGACGCCGACCCGGGAGGCGGCCACCCGGCCGCCGGTGCCCCGGCCCGCCGCGCGGGCGCCGGAGGAGCCGGCGGACCGGCCCGTGCCCGTCGCCGACGAACCCTGGTCCGAGCGGTTCTGCTGTGCCGGCAGGCCGTTCTGCACGTCCATCACGGCGTGCGCGACCATCCCGCCGAGCGGGTCGTACCGGATCAGGTCGCGCAGCCGCGACCGCGAGGACCGGCCCTCGTTGCCCGGGTACAGGTGCTTGCCCAGCCCCACGGAGTGGGCCAGCGCGGCGAGCGCGGCCGTCCGGGGGTCCGGTGGCACACCGGTGCGGATCGCGGTGTCCAGCCGCTGCTTGATCGCGGCGTTGGTGCAGTCGTCGGACGCCTGGTAGCGCGTCGTCGGCAGCACCCCGCACACCTGGCCCGGCACGGCGGTCACCATGCCGCAGCGCTCCAGGTGCGCCAGGTAGGTCTGGCGCAGCCCCAGCCGGGGCCCGCCGATCCAGTGCGCCGCGCGGACCGGACTGCCGCGCCGTCGCAGCAGTTCCAGTGCGTGGTCCAGGGTCGGGTCGCCGGTCGGCCGTGCGAGCACGACGGCGATCCGGTCTCCCTCCGGTACGATCCGTCCGGCCAGGGACAGCTCGACGAGCTGCGCCCCGGCGAGTCCGAGGTCGAGGGTCTGCGGCTGCGCCGTGGTACCCGTGGTCGGGTCCAAAGCGAGCAGCAAGAGTTCCTCGGGAACAGTTCTGCGGCTCTTGCCCATCCAAGCCTCCCCGCGTGGATGAGAGACAGGGTGACGCCTCTCACACGGGCTTGTCGAGTACGCCTCCGAATCGTGACCTTGCGGTGAAGGCCTGGAACCAGGGGGTGCGGGCCGGGCGTCTGTTCGATGAGCGAACCGCGATACCGCCGTGTGACGGCAATAAGGGCCGGTCGGGCGGGGTGTGCGCGGCCGGTCGCCGGTCGGTGGCGGAGACTGTACAGGTACACGGGGCGGGGCGTCGGCTTCCCGAAATCGGGTCTGCCGGTGCCCCGCCGGGCGTTGAGGAGGCTGGGTTACGTGGGCGAGTCCCCCGACAGGGTGCTGCGGGACGGCGGGAGCGGGCAGGACCGGGAGCGCGAACGGACCGGATCGACCGCCGTCGGAACGGCCGCTGACGGCGCCTCCGCCGACACTCCGGCCGACACCTCGGCCCCGGTTCCCGCCTCCGCTGCCGCCTCCGCTTCCGGCGACGCGCCGAAGGCGGGGGGCAAGGCGGGGGGCAAGGGCGGTTCGACCGTGCAGCTCCGTGTCCGGGATGTGGACAGCAAGACCACGATGCTGCGGCTGCCGGTGGACAACCGCACCACCGCGCTGCGGCTGCCCGACGAGCTCGTGAAGCCGTCCGGCGCCGGGAGTTCCGAGGCCGATGCCCCCGAGGCACCGGACGAGGTGTCGGATGCCACTCCGGAGGAGGACGCGAAGCCGTCCGGCAAGCCGGCGGGCGCCGACCCGCGTCTCGGCATGCGGACGACCGTCGCGCAGCCGGCGGACGAGGCGGGCGAGGCGGACGAAGCCACCGCCGACGGCGACGCGCCGGGGGAGGACGCCGAGCCGGCCGCCGAGGACGACACGCCCGAGGGCGACGCTCCGGTGGAAGAAATGGAAGAGGGCGACGCGGAGGAGGCCGTCGAGGACGCCGCCGAGGCGGACGCTCCGGTCGTGGCGGTGCGGCTGAGCAAGCCGGAGAAGCCGGCTTCCGCTGCTTCTGCGGAGAAGCCGAAGCCCGCCGAGAAGTCCGAGGACGCCGAGAAGTCCGGTAAGTCCGGCCCCGCCGAGAAGTCCCCGGGCCGGGTGAAGTCCGAGAAGCTGGAGAAGCCGCGCCTCACCCCGCTCAAGGCCGCCCCCGCCGCCGGCACGGTCCCCGAGCCGCCCGCCCCCGGCCCCCTGCCCGAGCCCGAGCCGCAGCCCGGCCCGGAGCCGCTGCCGAAGCCGGCCCCCGCCCCGGAGCCCGGCCCGGCCCCGGCGCCCGAACCGCTGCCCGCGCCGGACCCGCGGCCGGTGCCGCCCGTCCCGCCGCTGCCGAAGCCCGAGCCGCTGCCCGTCCCCGAGCCGCTGCCCTCGCCGGAGAACACCGCCGAGGCGATGGAGGTCCTGGCGGCCCTCAACGCCCGCCCGGTCTCCCCGCTGCGGCGCGCGCTCAAGCGGATCACCATCTGGACGGTCTTCCTCGCCGTGGTGCTCGGCGCGGCGGTCGTGGCCCAGCTGCTGCGCCCGCTGCCGGACGCGAAGGTGCGGATGTCCGCCGCCGGCAGCTACAGCTTCCCGGGCGACCCGCTCGACCTCGCGTGGCCGGCCAAGGGCCAGTCCGCGGCCGAGGTGGTCGGCGTCGGCAGCCTCGGCAGCTCCGGCCCGGAGACGCCGGCCTCGATCGCGAGCGTCACCAAGGTGATGAACGCCTACCTGATCCTGCAGAAGTTCCCCCTGAAGAAGGGGGAGAGCGGCCCCAAGATCGTCGTCGACAAGCAGGCCGCGCAGGAGTCCGGCAACGTCGACGAGTCGAAGGTGACGCTCACCGAGAACCAGGTGCTGACCGAGTACCAGGCCCTGGAGCTGCTGATGCTCCCCTCGGCCAACAACGTGGCCCGGCTGCTCGCCCGTTTCCACTCCGGCTCCGAGGCGGAGTTCGTCAAGCTGATGAACGAGACCGCGGCCAAGTTCGGCATGGCCAACACCACCTACGCCGACCCGGCGGGCTACAACGCGGACACCAAGAGCACCGCGAAGGACCAGCTGAAGCTGGCCGAGCAGGTCATGCAGGACGAGATCTTCCGGCAGATCGTGTCCACCCCGGACACCACCTTCAACAACCAGAAGATCCCCAACACCAACAACCTGATCAACCCCAAGACCGGCGTCATCGGCGTCAAGACCGGCTCCAGCACCCCGGCCGGCGGCTGCCTGATGTGGGCCGCCTACAAGGAGGTCGGCGGCGTGAAGCGGCTGATCCTCGGCGTCACCCTCGGCCAGCAGGCCACCTCGCCCAACCCCGGTGACGGCATCCTGCCGACCGTGCTGAAGGTCAGCGGCAAGCAGATCCAGGCCGCGCAGAACGGCGTGACCGGCCAGACCGTGGTCAAGAAGGGCGACGTCGTCGGCTACGTCGACAACGGGCTCGGCGGCAAGGTCGCGGTCGTCGCGACCAAGGACCTCGTCGTGGCCGGCTTCCCCGGCATCGGCGGCACCGTGACCCTGGACGCCGGCAAGGTCGACCACCACGCCGCGGCGGGCACCGAGATCGGCACGCTGCGCGTCGGTGACGGCGACAGCAAGAGCGAGGTGCGGGTGGCCCTCCAGGCGGACCTCAACCCGCCGTCCATCCAGTCCCGGCTGACCCGGATGCTCTGAGTCCACGCCGTAGGACACGAAGGTGAAGGGGGAGCCGGGCCCACCGGCTCCCCCTTCAGCGCGTCCGGGCCTTCACCGCGTCCGGGCCCTCAACCCGTTCCGGGCCCTCAACCCGCTCCGGACCCGAGCCGGCGCGCGAGGGGTTCCTCCTCGGCCAGTACCCGCCCGAGCGCCAGCGCCAGCGTGTACGCGGTGAAGCTCGCGATCAGCCAGGAAAGGCCGGTGAACACCACCCCGTACGTCCCGAACCGCGCCACGCTGTGCGCCATCGCGCGCGGCAGGTAGACGTGGCCGGCCACGCGGAGGCCGACCACCGCCACCCCGCACAGCAGCGCGCCCGGCAGCAGAGGCGGCCAGCGCACCCGGCCGCCCAGCAGCAGGTACTGCGTCCACCACCACAGCGCCGTCGAGGCCAGGAAGGTCAGCGGCAGCCCGAGCCAGCGGCCGGCCCCGAAGCCGTCCCACAGCGCCACCTGGAAGACCAGGGCGGCCAGCCACACCAGCAGCCAGACCAGCCAGCGCCAGGCGGCCAGCCTGGTCGCCGCCCGCGGCAGCTCCCAGCAGCGCTCGCACACCCGCTGGATCGCCCGGCTCAGCGCCGTCGCCGACAGCAGCGTGAACAGTGCGCCGAGCACGCCGAAGCCGGCCTCGCCCGTCCCGTTCGCCAGCAGCTGGTCGACCGACTGCTCCGCCGCCCCGCGGATCCCCAGCTCGCTGCGCAGTGCGCGCAGCACGTGGTCGCGGAAGGACACCGGGGTGAACACCGCCACCACGAACAGCGCCGGCAGCGCGCTCAGGAACGCCTGTGCGGCGAGCCGGGTGGCGCAGTCCAGCAGGTTCACCCGGACCAGCTGGTGGACCGCCCGGCCGACCAGCGGCACCCGGTCGGGCAGGCCGCGCGCGTACCGGGCCGCCCCGGCGCCGCGCTCCCTGAGCCGCGCCGTCCGTCCACCGCGGTGGCCGACCCCGTCGGGCGGGCCGCTCGGCCGGTCGGTCACGGGCGCCCTCCTCGGTCACGAGGCTCCATGGTCGCCCGGGCCCGGTCGGGCCGCATCCGGGGTCGGCGCGGATCAGCCCCGGCGGTCGAGCAGCGCCAGGGTGGCACCGTCCAGTGGCGTCACCCGGGTGGGGGCGCCGTAGCGGGCCCGCAGCGCCTGGGCGTCGTCCGGCAGCATCGCGGCGAGCGGGTCCGTGGTCTGCCCGAGGACGACCAGCCAGATCCGGTCGGCCCGCCCCAGGCAGTCGGCCGGGACGGCGCACGCCGTCGGCGACAGCTCCGCCGCCTCGACCGCGCCCTGCGCGACGAACACCGGGTACGGGCGGACGTCCGCCGGCAGGTAGTAGGCGACGCCGGGGCCGATCATCGCCCAGCTCTGGTCGCCCAGCGGGACGGCGAGCCCGTCCCCGGGCCGGTAGCCGGCGGCGATCAGCCCGGCGGCCGCGCGGAACGGCTCGTGCGCGTGTGCCGACTCGTACCGCACCGTGGCCTGCCGCGGCAGCGCCGCCCAGGAGGGCACCGCGAGCAGCGCCAGCGCCAGCGCCATCCCGGCCACGCGCAGCCGCTTGCGCCGCGGGCCACGCCGGGCGAGGCCCGTCAGCGCCTTGTAGACCGCGGCGACGCCGCCCCCGCCGAGCGCCGCCCAGGCGGGCACGGTGAACAGCAGGTACCGGTCGACGAAGTACGACGTGCCGCCCTGCGACACCAGCCAGACGCCCACCACCGGCACCACCGCCAGCAGCAGCGCCTGCAGCGCCTGCACCCGCCGGCCCGGCAGCACCACGGCCGGGACGGCCAGCAGGACGACGGCGATGAACACGTCCGGCGCCCCGGCCAGGGTCTCCCCGAAGTGCCACAGCGCGTCCAGCGTGGGCGTCCCTATCCAGCCCAGCTGCCGCTCCGACTGCCGGGCGCCCAGCACCACCACCGGCACCAGCGGCAGCGCCGCCACCAGCACCGCCGCCGGGTACTGCCACAGCAGCCGCCGGTCCGCCGTCCCGCGGGTGCGCCACAGGTGCAGCAGCACCACGGCGGCCTGCCCGGCCACCGTGCTGAACGAGACCAGGTGCAGGACCCCCGCCACCGCCATCGCCACGCAGTACGGCGCCCACCGCCGCCACCCGGGCCGCTCCAGCGCCCGCAGCAGGAACCAGGTCGCCGCCGCGATCGCGCAGGTCACCAACGCGTAGGCGCGCGCCTCCTGGGCGAACCGCGACACCTGCGGCACCGCGCAGAACAGCAGCCCCGACCCGACCGCCGTCACCCGCCCGCCGAACAGCCGCTCGGCGGCGAGCCCCACGAACGCCGCCGCCCCGGCCATCGCCAGCACCGACGGCAGCCGCAGCGAGACCGCCGAGTCCCCGAACACCGCCGTCCAGGCGTGCATGAGCAGGTAGTACGCGCCGTTGCTGGCGTCCACGTGCTGGAGCAGGCGCAGCAGGTCCGGCAGGGAGCGGGTCGCCACCGTCCACGTCGCGACCTCGTCCCGCCACAGCACCGGCGTCCCCAGCCGGAACAGCCCCAGGCCGAGCATCACCACCGCCGGCCACAGCCACACGGACCGCAGGAGTCGGCCGAGGGGGTGCACAGCAGGGCGCATCTGGACCTTCGATCGGAAAGCCGAACTTCGAACACGTTCCTTGAAGGCTACTTGCCCCACCCTGACACCCCGTCGGCGCCCGTACCATCCGCCACCGCCACCGCCCCCACCCCTGATCCGGTACGCTGTGGACGGCCTTGTGACCACACGGCCCGCCTCAGTAGCTCAGGGGATAGAGCACGGCTCTCCTAAAGCCGGTGTCGCAGGTTCGAATCCTGCCTGGGGCACGTAGCAGCGAGAGGCCCCCGACCCGTGTGGTCGGGGGCCTCTCGGCGTTCCCGGGCCGCTCGTGCGGCTCCCGCGGCTGAGGCGGGATCAGGCGAGGACGTGCCCGGCGCGGGCGGCGGGCGTGGGGTGGGCGGCCAGGTCGGCGAGCAGGGTCTCGGCCTCCCGGGCGCCGCGCAGGACGGCGGGGTCGAGGTCGGCGAGGACGATCTCGCGGCGGTCCTCGCCGGCCTCGGCGATCAGGCGGCCGTCCGGGCCCCAGACCGCGCTGCCGCCGCAGGTGTGCCAGCCGCCGGTGACGCCGATGTGGTTGGCGAGCACCGTGTAGAGGGTGTTGTCGAGCGCGCGGGCCGGGAACCAGGTGCGGGACTCGTGGTGGCCGTGCCCCGTGCTGAACAGGGCGCCGACCAGGTAGGCGTGGCAGCCGTCCAGCGCGGCGGAGCGGGCGTGCTCGGGGAAGCCGGAGTCGTAGCAGATGCCGAGACCGAGCCGCCAGCCGTCGAGCTCCAGGCTGCAACCGACCGTCCCCGGGCGGTAGTAGGACTGCTCGGTCTTGAAGAGGTGCTGCTTGTCGTAGCGGGTGACGATCGTGCCGTCCGGGCCGAACACGAAGGCGGAGACGAGCAGGTCCGGCCCGTCCTGGGCGGCGGCGCCGACCACGGCGGCGGTGCCGGTCTCGCGGCAGGCCTCGGCGATCGGCGCGAGACGCGGATCGCCGGGCTGGACGGCGCACTTGAGCGGATCGGCGCTGATCAGCCCGGGCTCGTAGCCGGCGAGGAACTTCTCCGCGAACAGCACCAGCCGGGCGCCGGCCGCGGCGGCCTCGCGGATGAGCCCGGCGGCGGTGGCCGCGTTGGCGGGGATGTCGCCCGCGACGGCCTGGTCCTGGACGGTGGCGATCCGCAACGGACGCTCGGGGTAACGGGCGTGGGCGGCGGACTCGTGGGGGGCTTCCTGGGTACGGGACATGCCCGCCACGCTAGTGCCGTGGCCCTGGACGGCGGTCAGAGGGCGGCCCCGTCGGGGTGATCGGCGCCGTCGGCCGGACGGTCGCCGCGGGCGGGCCGGAAGGAGGGCGCGATGACGCGCTGAACCCTGGGCCTGGTCCGCCAGTTGACCCGCCGGATGTCGCGGGCCAGGGCGCCCGGGCGCCAGAGCTCGACCGCCGCGGTGACGGCGCCCAGCACGAAGCCGGCCGCCAGCCAGCCGCCCAGCACGTCGCTCGGCCAGTGCACGCCGAGCGCGATCCTGGTCCAGCCGACGGTCAGTACGGCCGCGGTCGCCACCGCGCAGGCGGCGATCCGCCCGGAGCGTCCGGCCCGGGGCCAGAACAGCCCGACCAGCACCGCGCAGGTGATCGCGGAGGCCATCGCGTGCCCGGAGGGGAAGGCCGGCCCGCCCGCGTGCGAGACCGGGTCGGTGAAGGACGGCCGCTGACGGCCGAAGGCGAGCTTCAGCGCCCACTGGGCGCCCCACCCGACCAGGGCCTGCGCGACGGCCCACCCGGCGAGCACCCGGGCGCCGATCAGCCAGAGCCAGCAGGCCGCGATGGCCAGCAGGACACGCATCGTGACCGTGCCGCCGATGTCGGAGAGGGTCTGCACCGCGGCCGTCCAGGCCCGGTGCCCACGGGCGTAGGAGTGCGTCTCCGCGATCCAGCCGTGGTCGAACCGGTAGAGGGGTTGCCAGTGGCGGGTCACCAGGACGGCCAGCAGGCCGAACAGCAGGGCGCAGCCCACCGCCAGCGCCGTGCCCCGAAGGGCCCGGCGGTGACGCACAGTGGCGGCAGTCGCGCTGTTGGTCAGGTGCATGCCTGACACCTTCCCAGCGTCCTGTGCTGATCGGGCGCCCAGGTGATAGCGATTCCGCATCTTTTGTGCGGAGGATCTGCGTGCGCAGGGGTGCGGGAGCGGGTGGAGAGTGGGGCGTGCGGGAACGAGCGGGGCGCCCGGGGGGTTCTCCGGATATCCGCTCCGAAATGGTCGCGCCGCGCGCACCCGACGCGCCCGGCCGGTCACCCTGCGTTCAGAACCGGGGTGAAAACCGGCAGGATACTGCATCGCGGGGAAGAATCTGAGTAACTTGGGAATGTTGTCCGGAATCTGTTCGTTGGATCGTTACGTGTGAGCCCCCCGGGGCCCGCATTCTTGCCCTCTCGGGGCAGGCAGGCATTCCTCGGCAACACCAGCAAAGGGAGCAAGCATGGCCACCCGTGCCGTCGTTCGCGACAGGGCCGACCGGACTCGCGCGGCCCGCCCGA
This sequence comes from Kitasatospora sp. NPDC057936, assembly GCF_042887525.1. NCBI lineage: Bacteria > Bacillati > Actinomycetota > Actinomycetes > Kitasatosporales > Streptomycetaceae > Kitasatospora > Kitasatospora sp. NPDC057936. Next base: position 1,087 of record NZ_JBHVPD010000137.1, on the reverse strand, counting down.
CCAACCTTGAGGCCGACCGTGACCTGGTCGGCATGTACCTCGACGAGATCGCCAGGACGCCCCTGCTCGATGCCGCCGAGGAGGTCGAGCTCTCGCTGCGGATCGAGGCCGGTGTGTACGCCCAGCACCTGCTGGAGGAGGGCGGGCTCCCCGAGGGCGCCACGCGTGAGGAGCTGGAGGCGATAGCCGACGACGCCGAGCGCGCCAAGGACGTCTTCATCCGCTCCAACCTCCGGCTCGTGGTGGCGGTCGCCCGCCGGTACCCGCGCAGCGGCCTCCCGCTGCTGGACCTCATCCAGGAGGGCAACGCGGGCCTCGTGCGGGCCGTCGAGAAGTTCGACTACGCCAAGGGTTTCAAGTTCTCCACCTACGCGACCTGGTGGATCCGGCAGGCGATCACCCGCTCGATCGCCGACCAGTCCCGCACCATCCGGCTGCCCGTGCACCTGGTCGAGGAGCTGGGGCGGATCCGGCGGGTGCAGCGCGAGAAGTCCAAGGAGCTGGGCCGCGAGGCCGAGCCGGCCGAGATCGCGGCCGAGCTGGACACCACCGAGGCCCGGATCAAGGACGTGCTGGACTGGGCGCGCGACCCGGTCAGCCTGAACATGTCGGTCGACGACGAGGGCGAGACCCAGTTCGGCGACCTGGTCGAGGACACCGGGGCGACGTCCCCCGAGGACGCCGTGATGGTCATGCTCCGCCGCGAGGAGCTGGACGACCTGATCGGACGGCTGGACGACCGCACGGCCTCGATCATCCGCTCCCGCTACGGGATGGAGGACGGCCGCGAGCGCACCCTCACCGAGGTGGGCAAGCAGCACGGCCTCACCCGGGAGCGGATCCGGCAGATCGAGAAGCACGCGCTGGCCGAGCTGAAGAAGATCGCCGACCACGCCGGCTTCGAGGCGGCGTAAGGCGTAAGGGGAGTTAGGGCGTACGGGGAAAGGGACGTGAGGGGATCGGGGAGCGGGGACCGAGCCCTGGACCGGGCCCGGGTGGGGGGGGCGGCGCCCCCCGGGGGGTTTTAAAAAAAAAAGCGGGCGCCGAGGAGATATTTTTTTATTTGGGGGGTGGGGGGGGGAGTAAA
>NZ_JBHVPD010000136.1:0-22711 GCF_042887525.1 Kitasatospora sp. NPDC057936 | reverse complement strand
GGACGCTTCCTTCGAGCCGCCTTCCAGCGGGCCCTCCGGGCGCTTCGTTCTTTCGTGTTTCCAGCTTATCAGATGTTTTCCGCTCCGTTTTCCGGGGCTTCGTCATCCAACTCGCCGGTGTCTTCCGGGACTTGACGCCCCGTCCGACGTTTCAAACTCTAGCCGATCCCCGCTCCGAAAAGCGAATCCAGCCGAAGTCCGACCGCAACCCAATAAAACGCGCACACCGAATACGCACCAAGCCGCGACAGGACGCGACCCAGCCCGGACCGGGAAGTGGTGTTTCAGAGGATTGGCCGCCCCGGGACCGTCCGCGCCGATGCGTGTCCGGTGCTCCCTGTCAGGCAACTCGGAGAACACTACGCGTTCCGGGCCCCCGATGCAAACGGCGTGCAAGGAGAGGTGGGACGGGGTGCGACCGCAGGCCGAACAAGAGCCGGCCGGGCCCTGGGGGGAAGGGCCCGGCCGGCTGTCCTGCGGAGCGGAGGCTCAGCTGTTGGTGGGGAAGCCGAGGTTGATGCCGCCGTGCGACGGGTCGAGCCAGCGCTGGGTGACGGCCTTGCCCCGGGTGAAGAACTGGACGCCGTCCGCGCCGTACGCGTGGGTGTCGCCGAACAGGGAGGCCTTCCAGCCGCCGAAGGAGTAGTAGGCGACCGGGACCGGGATCGGCACGTTGATCCCGACCATGCCGACCTCGACCTCGTACTGGAAGCGCCGGGCCGCGCCGCCGTCGTTGGTGAAGATGGCGGTGCCGTTGCCGTACGGGTTGGCGTTGATCAGGGCGACGCCCTCCTCGTAGGAGGAGACGCGGACGACGGAGAGGATCGGGCCGAAGATCTCGTCGTTGTAGACGGACATGCCGGGCTGCACGCGGTCGAACAGCGTGGGGCCGAGCCAGAAGCCGTCCGCCGTCGGGGCGCCGTTCTCGTCCTCGGCGGTGATCGGGTGCTTCCGGCCGTCCACGGTGAGCTCGGCACCGTCGGCGAGGCCGGACTCGACGTAGGAGGTGACCTTGTCCCGGTGGACGCCGGTGACCAGCGGGCCCATCTCGGAGTCGCCGTTGCAGCCGGGGCCGACCTTCAGCCCGGCCATCCGCTGCTTGATCTTGTCGACCAGCTCGTCGCCGACCGGGTCGACCGCGACCAGCACGGACACGGCCATGCAGCGCTCGCCGGCCGCGCCGAAGCCCGCGTTGACGGCCGCGTCGGCGGCGAGGTCGAGGTCGGCGTCCGGCAGCACCAGCATGTGGTTCTTTGCGCCGCCGAGGGCCTGCACGCGCTTGCCGTAGCGGGTGCCGGTCTCGTAGACGTAGCGGGCGATGGGGGTGGAGCCGACGAAGCTGACGGACTTGACGTCCGGGTGCTCCAGCAGGCGGTCGACGGCCACCTTGTCGCCGTGCACGACGTTGAAGACGCCGTCCGGCAGCCCGGCCTCCTTCCACAGCCCGGCGAGGAAGTTCGCGGCGGACGGGTCCTTCTCGGAGGGCTTCACCACCACGGTGTTGCCGGCCGCGATGGCGAGCGGGAAGAACCACATCGGCACCATGGCCGGGAAGTTGAACGGCGAGATGATCGCGACCGGGCCGAGCGGCTGGCGGATCGAGTAGACGTCGATGCCGGTGGACGCCTGCTCCGTGTAGCCGCCCTTGAGCAGCTGCGGGATGCCGCACGCGTACTCGACGACCTCCAGGCCGCGGGCGATCTCGCCGAGCGCGTCGGAGTGGACCTTGCCGTGCTCGGACACGATGATCCGGGCCAGCTCGTCGCGGCGGGCGTTGAGCAGCTCGCGGAAGGCGAAGAGCACCGTGGTGCGCTTGGCGATCGAGGCGGTGCGCCAGTCGGCGAAGGCCGAGGCCGCGGCGGCCACGGCCTGGTCGACCTCGGCGATCCCGGCGAAGTCGACCTGGCCGGTGACCTGGCCGGTGGCCGGGTCGAAGAGGTCGCCGCGGCGGGGGGCCGCGCCGGCGGTGGCGACGGGCTCGCCGCCGATCCAGTGGGTGATGTGCTTGCTCAAGGTCCGTCTGCCTCCGAAGTCCCGGGCGGCGTCCTGCCGCCGGTCCCTTGTCTGGCGCCGCCCGCGAGTGGGCCGGGCGACGGGAATCACGGGGCTACCGCGCTCGTCACCCAGTCTGGTCGCCGCCGGGCCCGGCCTCAACGAACAGGCTGACGGGGATCCGGGATTCAGCCTTACAGGTCGTCCGGTCGCTCGGCCGGACGGGGGAACCCGGCCCGGCGCACCGGGCGGGGGAACCCGGCCGGCGTGCCGGGCCGCTCAGCCCTCGTCGTCGGGCAGGTCGTCCAGATCCGCCGTGTCGACCAGCTCCGGGTCCTCCAGGTACGGGTCGTGCAGCCCGTCCGCCGCCTCCTGCGTCTCCAGCAGGTCCAGCCGCAGGTCCTGCGCCCACTCCAGCGCCCACCGCTTCAGCCCGGCCACCGCGTCCGCGGCGAAGCCCCGGGCGCGGAACCGGCCGTCCGCCGCCTCGGCCAGCGTCTCCAGCCGCTCGGCGAGCGCCGTCGGCTGGAAGTCGTTGTCCAACGCGCTTGCCAGCGCCACGAGTTCACCGGCCCGGTAGTTGGCGGTGAGCGCGTGGACGTCGATCAGGTCGCGCGGCATGCCCCGGTCGACGAGCAGCGCGGTGGTCAGCGCCGCCGCGTCCTCCAGGGCCACGACCGGCAGGACCACCGGCGCCGGCGGCGCCGCGGACGCGCCGGATTCCCCCGCCGCGCCGGGCCCGAGCACGAGCCGCACCGCCCGGTGCGCGAGCGGCTCCTTGCGCAGCTCGACCGAGTGGGTCCGCCCGCCGAGCCCGAGCCGGACGGCGAGCTGTTCGAGCCGCGGCGTGCCGGGCCGCTCGGTGGCCTCGCCGCCCGCCGCGCGGTAGGCGACGGCGAGCACGGCGGCCACCTCCGGCAGCCCGGCGTCGCCCCGCTCCGCGCCGCCGGCCACCAGGGTGAGCCCGTCCTGGTCGCAGGCCGCCACGCCGTGGGCGCGCAGCGCGTGGCCGCCGGCCAGCGCGAGCCCGTACCGGTCGCACAGGGGCGCGGCCAGTTCGGCGAGCCGCAGCTGGGCCGGGCCCGGTCGGAGGACGGGGTCGAGCGCGTCCGGGGCGGTGGTCACGCCTCCAGTCTGCCGCGACCACCCCTCCCCCGCGCCACCTGCCGGGGCGCGGGGCGGCCGGGCGGCACCCGTCACCAGTCGCTGAGGTCCGCGGCGGCCTCGTGGAGGGCCAGCTCCAGCAGCACCGGGTCGTTGAGCCGTCCGGACCCGTCGGGCGGGACCAGCCAGCGCACCCCCCGGCTGCTGCGCTCGGGGTGCGGGACGACGATCCAGGTGCCCTCCCCCGCGCACCGCACGCCGGTGCCGACCCAGCGGGCGGCGGTGCCGACAGGAACGAGGAAGCTGACGTGCTCGTCCCCGAAGTCGGCGAGGGCCGGCCCGCAGAAGCCGCCGTCGAGGATGTCCAGGGCCGGGCGCCCGAGCCTGGCCGGGACGGACAGGACGTCCCAGCGGCGGCCGGCGGGCAGCAGCATCAGGCCCAGCCCGGTGCGTTCCCACTGCGTCCGGAAGCCCTCCGGGTCGGGTGCCGCCTGGGCGAGCCAGTGCAGTCCGGTGCTCTCCATGTCTGTCCCCGCTTCGTGCCGCTCGTACCGTTCAGGGCGCGGCGGGGATGCCGAGACCCGCCGCCACCAAGGAGAGGTGGACGGCGGGTCTCTCTTACACCGACTCGGACGGAAAACCGTGGATGCCGGGGTCAGCTGTCGAAACCGAGCCCCAATCGGTCCAACGTGCGCAGCCACAGGTTGCGGTGTCCGCCGTTGCGGTCGGCGCGCTGCAGCGAGCGGGTGGTGATCTCGATGCCGGCCCAGCGGACCGGCTCGGGCGGGAACGGCAGCGGCTTGCGGCGCACCATCTCCAGCGAGGTGCGCTCGGTGCGCTCGCCCGCGAGCAGGTCGAGCATCACCTCGGCGCCGAAGCGGGTGGCCCCGACGCCGAGCCCGGTGTAGCCGGCCGCGTAGGCGACCCGGCCGCCGTACGCGGTGTCGAAGAACGCCGAGAACCGGCTGCAGGTGTCGATGGCGCCGCCCCACGCGTTCGTGAAGCGCAGGCCCTCCAGCTGCGGGAAGCAGCGGAAGAAGTTGTGCGCCAGGGTCCGGAAGGTCTCCGGCCGCTGGTCGTACTCGTGCCGGACGTGTCCGCCGTAGTGGTAGACCGCGTCGTAGCCGCCCCACAGGATGCGGTTGTCGGCGGTGAGCCGGAAGTAGTGGAACTTGTTGGCGCTGTCGCTGAGCCCCTGCCGCCCGCTCCAGCCGATCGCGGCGAGTTGCTCCGCGCTGAGCGGCTCGGTCATGAGCGCGTAGTCGTACACCGGGACGACGTACGGACGCACGCGCTTGACCAGCGACGGGAACGCGTTGGTACCGAGGGCGACCCGGCGCGCGAACACCCGGCCGTACGGGGTGCGGACGGCCGTGCCGCTGCCGTACTCGCGCAGGTCGGTGGCCCGGGTGTGCTCGAAGATCCGCACGCCCTGGCCGAGGCAGGCCTCCTTGAGGCCCCACGCGAGCTTGGCGGGGTGGACCATGGCCACGCCCTCGCGGTCCCAGAGCCCGCCGAGGAAGGTCGGCGAGTCCACCTCGGCGCGCAGCGCGTCGGCGTCGAGGACGGTGAGGTCGAGGCCGTACGCGCGCACGGCCTCGGCGATCTCGTGCAGTTCCTCGACCTGGTGGGGCTGGGTGGCGATGTCGATCTCGCCGGTGCGCTCCCACTCGGCGTCGATGCCGTAGCGCTTGAGGGTGTCCTCGATGCCGTCGAGGTTGGCGGCGCCGAGGCGTTCCAGCTGCGCGAGCTCGGCGGGCCAGCGCTGCAGGCCGTTGCCGAAGCCGTGGGTGAGGCTGGCCGCGCAGAACCCGCCGTTGCGCCCGGACGCGGCCCACCCGACCTCCTGCCCCTCGACCAGGACGACGTCCAGCGAGGGGTCGCGCTCCTTGGCGATGAGCGCGGTCCACAGGCCGGAGTAGCCGCCGCCGACGACCAGGAGGTCGCAGACGGTGTCGCCGACCAGGGCGGGCTGCGCCGCGGGCCGGCCCGGGTCCTCCAGCCAGAAGGGAGTGGGCCTGGCGTCACTGAGTGCGCGGGCGGAGTCCATGCATTATCAGCCACTTTCCACGGATAGGTGATGGTTTGACGGGCCACCGCGGTCCGAATCTACGTCAGGCGGTGGCCCTTGCCGCGTCAGGCGGCGGCCTTGCGGCGGTTGCCGAGCCACTGCCCGCCGACGGTCAGCGCGACGGCGGCGATGAACATCGCGGTGCCGATGACGTTCACCTGCACCGGGATGCCGCGCTGCGAGGCGCCCCAGACGAACATCGGGAAGGTGACCGTGGTCGGGCCCGAGTTGAACTGGGTGATGATGAAGTCGTCGAAGGAGAGCGCGAAGCTGAGCAGCGCGCCCGCCGCGATGCCGGGGGCGGCCAGCGGCAGCGTGACCCGGAGGAAGGTCTGGACGGGGGTCGCGTAGAGGTCCTGGGCAGCCTGTTCGAGCCGCGGGTCCATGCTCATCACGCGCGCCTTGACCGCCGTCACCACGAAGCTGAGGCAGAACATGATGTGCGCGATGAGGATCGTGGTGAAGCCGAACGGGATGCGCATGTTGAGGAAGAGCGTGCCGAGCGAGGCGGCCATGACGACCTCGGGCATGGCCATCGGCAGGAAGATCATCGCCGTGGTGGCGGCGCGGCCGCGGAAGCGATGGCGGGCCAGGGCGAAGGCGACCATGGTGCCGAGGACGGTCGCACCGATGGTGGCGAGCACCGCGATCCGCAGGCTCAGCGAGAGCGACTGGCACATGTCGGCCACGCCGCAGGGGTTGGTCCAGGCGTCGGTGGAGAACTCGTTCCACTCGTAGTTGAACTTGCCCACCGGCTTGTTGAACGAGAACGCGAGCACCACGAGGTTCGGCAGCACCAGGTAGGCGAGCGCCGCCAGCCCGGCCAGCACGACCAGGTGGGCGCGGATCCACTTGAAGATGCGGGACATCAGACCAGCTCCTCCGTCCCGGCCTTGCGCATGTAGACCGTCACCATGACCAGGATCAGCGCCATCAGGATGAAGCTCAGCGCGGCGGCCGTCGGGTAGTCGAGCACGTTCAGGAACTGCTTCTGGATGCCGTTGCCGACCATCTGCTCGCTCGGCGAGCCCAGCAGCTGCGCGTTGATGTAGTCGCCGGACGCCGGGATGAAGGTGAGCAGCGTGCCCGCGACGACACCCGGCAGCGAGATCGGGAAGGTCACCTTGCGGAAGGTGGTGAACGGCCGGGCGTACAGGTCGCCGGCGGCCTCGTGCAGGCGCGGGTCGATCCGCTCCAGCGAGGTGTACAGCGGGAGGATCATGAACGGCAGGAAGTTGTAGGTCAGGCCGCAGACCACGGCGAGCGGCGTGGCCAGCACCCGGTCGCCGGAGGTGAGCCCGAGCGCGTTGGTGACGTCCAGGACGTGCAGCGTGTTCAGCGCGCCGACGACCGGGCCGCCGTCGGACAGGATCGTCTTCCAGGCGAGCGTGCGGATCAGGAAGCTGGTGAAGAACGGCGCGATCACCAGGATCAGGATGACGTTGCGCCACCGCCGGCTCGCCTTGAACGCGATCGTGTAGGCGAGCGGGTAGCCGATGGCCAGGCAGAGCACGGTGGCGACGGCGGCGTAGGAGAACGACCGGACGAAGTGCCACTTGTACTCGACCAGGGCGTCCCAGTACGTCGAGACGTGCCAGGTGACCTTGAAGCCCGCTTCGAGCGAACCGGTCTGCAGCGAGGTGGACGCCTGGTACAGCATCGGCACGGCGAAGAAGACGACCAGCCAGGCGATGCCGGGCAGCAGCAGCCAGTACGGGGTGAGCTTGCGCTTCGGCTTCGGTCCGGGTTCCTTCAGCGGGATCGCGGCGGCCGGGGTGGTGGCGGTCACGCGGCCTCCTCCGCGGTGCCCGCGTCGATCGCCTGCGCGGCGTCCAGGGCGAAGGAGTGGGCCGGGTTCCAGTGCAGGACGACGGGGGCGCCGGGCACGATCCGGGCGTCGCGCTCCATGTTCTGCTCGAAGACCGTCACCTCCTGGCCGCCGTCGGTGCGCACGACGTACTGGGTGGAGACGCCGATGAAGCTGGAGTCGAGGACGGTGCCGGCCAGCCGGTTGCGGCCGTCGGCGACCTCGGCCGAGCCGTGCTCGATGGTGATCTTCTCGGGCCGGACGCCGAGGTGGACCTGCCGGGAGCCGGTGGAGCAGCGCGCCTTCGGCACGGCGAGCCGGGCGCCGGCCACGGTGAGCAGCAGGTCGCCGCCCTCGTCGCCGGTCACCTCGGCGGGCAGCAGGTTGGACTGCCCGAGGAAGTTGGCCACGAAGGTGGTGGCGGGGTTCTCGTACAGGTCCGCGGGGGCGCCGAGTTGTTCGACCCGGCCGCCGTTCATCACCGCGATGGTGTCGGCCATCGTCATGGCCTCCTCCTGGTCGTGGGTGACGTGGACGAAGGTGATGCCGACCTCGGTCTGGATCCGCTTGAGCTCCAGCTGCATCTGGCGGCGGAGCTTGAGGTCGAGGGCGCCGAGCGGCTCGTCGAGGAGCAGCACCTGCGGGTGGTTGATCAGGGCGCGGGCGACGGCGACGCGCTGCTGCTGGCCGCCGGAGAGCTGGTGCGGCTTGCGCCGCGCGTACGGGCCGAGTTCGACGAGTTCGAGCATCTCCTCGACCTGCTTCTTCACGTCCTTCTTCCCGCGCCGCCGCAGGCCGAAGGCGACGTTCTCGAAGATGTCGAGGTGCGGGAAGAGCGCGTAGCTCTGGAAGACCGTGTTGACCGGCCGCTTGTACGGGGGCAGGGCGGTGACGTCCTGGCCGCCGATCAGGACGGTGCCGCCGGTGGGCTCCTCCAGCCCGGCGATCATGCGCAGGGTGGTGGTCTTGCCGCAGCCGGAGGCGCCGAGCAGGGCGAAGAAGGAGCCCTGGGGCACGGTCAGGTCGAGCGGGTGGACGGCGGTGAAGGAGCCGTAGGTCTTGCCGATGCCGGTGAGGCGGACGTCGCCGCCGGCCGCGTCGCGCTGCTGGTCTGTCATCTGGGGTGTCTTCCTGGTTTCTGCGGTCTCGGCCGGGGGCTGGTCAGGCACCGATGAGCTTGGAGAACTTCTCCTCGAAGTCGCTCTCCTCGCCCTCGGTGAGGGTGCGGAACACGTGCGCCTTCGTCGCCATCTCGGGGGTGGGGACGACCAGCGGGTTGGCCGCGGTGTCCGGGGCGAGCGTGGCGAGCTCGTCCTTCATCCCGGTGACGGCCGAGACGTAGCCGATGCCCGCGACCAGCTGCGCCGCGATCTTGGGCTGATAGTAGAAGTCGATCAGCTTCTCCGCGTTCGCCTTGTGTCGCGCCCTGGCCGGCACCAGCAGGTTGTCGGTCGAGGCGACGTAGCCCTTCTCGGGGATGACGAACTCGATGTCCGGGTTGTCGGCGCGCAGTTGGATCAGGTCGCCGCCCCACGCGACGCACGCGGCGATGTCGCCGGAGGAGAGCTCCTGGCCGTAGTCGTTGCCGGTGAAGCGGCGGATCTGCTTGTCGTCGACGCCCTTCTGCAGCCGGGCGATCGCGGCGCCGTAGTCGTCGGCGGTGAACTTCGCCGGGTCCTTGCCCATGTCGAGCAGGACCATCCCGATCGTGTCGCGCATCTCGGACAGGAAGGTCACCCGGCCCTTGAGCTCGGGGTCGTCGAGCAGCTGGGAGACGCTCGTGACCTCCTTCCCCTTGGTGGCCTTCTTGTTGTAGGCGACGACGACCTGGATGCCGGCCCACGGGTAGGTGTAGAGCCGCCCCGGGTCCCAGTCGGGGGCGCGGAAGCGTGCCTCGACGTTGGTGATGGCGGTGGTGACGTTGGCCGGGTCCAGCTTCTGCGCCCAGCCGAGCCGGATCAGCCGGCCGCACATCCAGTCGGTGAGCACCACCAGGTCGCGGCCGGTGTCCTGGCCGGACGCCAGCTGCGGCTTGATCTTGCCGAAGAACTCGACGTTGTCGTTGACGTCCTCGGTGTACTTGACCGTGATCCCGGTGGCCGCGGTGAAGGCGTCCAGGGTGCCGTGCTTCTGCTTGTCCTTCTCCTCGGTGTCCACGTAGAGCGGCCAGTTGGAGAACGCGACCTCCTTCTCGCCGGCCGAGTGGTCCTCGGCCGCGTTGGCGCTCGAATCGCCGCTCACCCGGGGAGCGGCCGGGATGCCGCAGGCGGCCAGGGTGCCGGCCCCGGCGGTCAGCGCGGCGGCGCGCAGCAGGGTGCGGCGGCCGATCGCGGCCCTGCCGCTGGTCAGGCTGCGTTCCCAGGCCCTTCGGACCGGTTCGGGCAGACCGTCGGTGAGCTCGTTGAACGCCATGGAACGGGCCTCCTGGGGGAAGTCGGGGGTGTGGGGGGCACCCGCCGGCCGGGGGTCATCTGTCGCCGAAGACGGTGCGGTGCCAGTCCTTGCGGGCCACCGCGGTGGTGTCGAACATGACGTGCTTGACCTGCGTGTACTCGTCCAGCGAGTACTGGGACATGTCCTTGCCGTAGCCGGAGGCCTTGTAGCCGCCGTGCGGCATCTCGCTGATGATCGGGATGTGGTCGTTGACCCACACGCACCCGGCGGCGATCTCCCGGGTGGCGCGCAGCGAGCGGTGGACGTTGGTGGTCCAGGCGGAGGCGGCCAGGCCGTAGGGGGTGTCGTTGGCCAGCCGCAGGCCCTCGTCGTCGGTGTCGAAGGGCAGCACGACGAGCACCGGGCCGAAGACCTCGCCCTGCACGATCTCGCTGTCCTGGGCGGCGTCCGTGACGAGGGTGGGCGGGTAGTAGGCGCCGCGGGCGAGGTCGGTGCCGTCGTGGCCCTTCACGGGGAGCCGGCCGCCGGTGACGACGGTGGCGTACGCGCGGGCGCGCTCGACGAAGCCGGCCACGCGGTCCCGGTGGGTGTACGAGACCAGCGGGCCGAGGTCCGTGCGGGGGTCCAGCGGGTTGCCGACGCGCACGGCGGCGTACAGCTCGGCCACGCCGGCCACGAACGCGTCGTACAGGGGGCGCTGGACGTACGCGCGGGTGGCGGCGGTGCAGTCCTGGCCGCCGTTGATCAGCGACGCGGCGACCGCGCCGTGCACGGCGGCGTCGAGGTCGGCGTCGTCGAAGACCACGAACGGGGCCTTGCCGCCGAGTTCGAGGTGGGTGCGCTTGACGCCCGCGACGGCGAGTTCGGCGACCCTGCGCCCGACCGCGGTGGAGCCGGTGAAGGACACCATCGCGACGTCCGGGTGGGAGACGAGGTGCTCGCCGGCCGTGCGCCCGGCACCGGTGACGACGTTGACGACGCCGTCGGGAATGCCGGCCTCGGTGCACGCCTTCGCGAACATCAGCGAGGTCAGCGGCGTCAGCTCGGCCGGCTTGAGCACGATCGTGTTGCCGGCCGCGATCGCCGGGAGGACCTTCCAGGCGGCCATCTGCAGCGGGTAGTTCCACGGCGAGATCGAGCCGACCACGCCGACCGGCTCGCGCCGCACGTAGGAGGTGTGGTCGCCGGAGTACTCGCCGGCCGCCTTGCCCTCCAGGTTGCGGGCGGCCCCGGCGAAGAAGGCGGCGTTGTCGATGGTGCCGGGCACGTCGAACTCGGTGGCCAGCCGGACGGGCTTGCCGGTCTGCGCGGTCTCCACCCGGGCGAGGTCGTCGCCGGCCCGGGTGAGGACGGCGGCCAGCCGGTTCAGCGCCTCGGCGCGGGCGCCGGGGGTCGCGGCGGCCCAGCCGGGCAGCGCGGCCCGGGCGGCGGCCACGGCCGCGTCGACCTCCGCGGTGGTGGCCAGGGCGACCTGTTCGACCACGCTGCCGTCCGCGGGGTTGACGACCTGGAAAGGCCCGCCGCTCCCCCGGCTCTGCCGGCCGGCGATGTACTGCGCGCCGGCGCCGAAGTCGGTCAGGTCCATCTGGTTCCTCCAAGTGCCGGTTCCGGCAGTGCGACGTTCCCCGGGCAGGGGATTCCACTGCCTCTTTCCTGCTGACGCGACGGATTCCGGTGTCCGGATCTTCGCCACAGCCGACCCGCTGACCATGCCCGCTGCCGCGACGGCGTGACAAGGGTCACTCCGACAGTCTCGACACGAAGGGCCTTACAACCTGCAAGGTGCCGAACAGCCCAACAGTTCGTCGTGAGCAGGATGATTTACCTGACACTGTGGATCCCCTAGGAGCTCTGGAGGCCCTCGCGATGCTCCCCACCGTCGCCCGCGTGCTCGACCTGGAGGTGATGCGGCGCGGCCTGCCCCAGGTCGTCGCCGGCGCCGACCACCTGGAGCGGCCGGTCCGCTGGGTCCACGTCAGCGAGCTGCCCGACGTCGCCGGGATGCTGCGCGGCGGCGAGCTGGTCCTCACCACCGGCATCGCGCTGCCCGAGGACCGCGACGGACTCGCCCGCTACGTCCGCGAGCTGGCCGACGTCGGCGTCGCCGGGCTGGTCATCGAGTTCGGCCGGCGCTACTTCGACACGCTCCCCCGCGCCCTGGTGCACGCCGCCGAACAGCGCGGCCTGCCGCTGATCGCACTGCGCCGCGAACTGCGCTTCGTCGCCGTCACCGAGGCCGTTCACGCCCTGGTCGTCAACGCCCAGCTCGACCAGCTGCGCGCCTCCGAGGCCGTCCACCAGGTGTTCAACGAGCTGGTCGTCGAGGGCGCCGAACCCCCCGAGGTCATCCGCCAGGTGGCCCGGATCGCCGGCGCACCCGTCGTCCTGGAGAACCTCGCCCACCAGGTGCTCGCACACGACGCCGCCGGCCGCCCCGAGGCCGAACTGCTGGAGGACTGGGAGCGCCGCTCGCGCGGGGTGCGCCCGCCCGGCCGCACCGGCCACGACCCGCGCAGCGGCTGGCTGGTGACCACGGTCGGCGCGCGCGGCCAGGACTGGGGCCGGCTCGTGCTCGTCCAGGAGCCCGGCGCACTGCCCTCCGGCGAGGCGCACCCGCACGCCATGCTGCTGGAGCGCGGCGCCTCCGCCCTCGCGCTCAACCGGCTCGTGGTGCGCGACCGGGAGAGCCTGGAGCGGCAGACCCACCGCACCCTGCTGTCCGGCATCCTCACCCACGCGCTGACCGTCTCCGAGGCCGCCCTGCGCGCCCAGGCGCTCGGCGTCCCGCTGGAGGGCCGCCGGCTGGTCGGCGTCGTGCTGCGGCAGCGGCGCGGGCCGATCCCGGCCGCCCTGGAGGCGCAGGCCCGGCTGCGCGACTTCACCGAGCTGGCCGCTGGCGCCGTCCGAGCCTGCCGGCTGTCGGCCCTGGTCGGCGCGCTGGACGACGAGGGCGTCGGTGTCCTGATCGCCCTCGGCACGCAGCAGGACGAGCACGCCGCGCTGGACGCCTTCTCGGCCGCGCTGCGCCGGATGGCGGCGGAGGCCGCGCGCGACGCCGGCCCCGGGCCGGAACCGGTGGTCGCGGTCGGCTCCTCGGTCGGCTCGGTCCGCGACGCCCGGCGCACCCTCCTGGAGGCCACCCAGGTCGCCGACGCGGCCCTGCACGACGCGCCCGGCGCCCGGACGTCGTCCTACTACCGGCTGCCCGACGTGCGCCTGCGCGGCCTCCTGCACCTCCTGCGCGACGACGCCCGCCTGCAGACCTACGTCGAGCGGGAGCTGGGCCCGCTGCTCGCCCACGACGCCGAGCACAACGGCCAGTTGGTGCGGATGCTGCGGATCTACCTGGAGCAGGGCCGGAACAAGTCCGCCGCGGCCGACGCCGCGCACCTGTCCCGGCCGTCCTTCTACGACCGGCTGCACAAGGTCGAGCGGATCCTCGGCGTCGACCTCGACCAGGTGGAGTCCTGCCTCTCCCTGCACGTGGCGCTGCTCGCCCTCGACGCCGTCCGCCGGTGAACCTCAGACCCCGGTGATGCGCCCCCAGACCTTGTGCAGCGCGGGCCGCTCGGCCGAGGTCACGTCGCGCATGGTGCGCAGCCGGGCGCGCATCTCGTCGGTGGGGAAGACCAGCGGGTTCTCCGCCAGCTCGGCCTTGTCCTTGTCACCGCTCGCCGCGAGGACCTCGCGCGCGGCCGGCACCGGGCAGATGTACTGGACGGCGGCGGCGAGCTGCGCGGCGACCTCGGGCTGGTAGTAGTAGTCGATCAGCAGCTCGGCGTTGCGCTTGTGCTCCGCCCGGTTGGGGATCATCAGGCTCTCCGCCCACAGCTCGGCGCCCTCCTCCGGCACGAGGAACGCGATGTCCGGGTTCTCGGCGGTGAGCTGGACGGCGTCGCCGGAGTACGCCTGGCAGGCGAGCGCGGCGCCGGAGGCGAGGTCGCCGGTGTAGTCGTTGCCGGTGAAGCGGCGGACGTGGCCGTTGTCGACCATCTTCTGCACGAGGTCCATCGCGCGGTGCGCGTCGTCGTCGGTGAACCGGGAGACGTCGGCGCCCTGGGAGAGCATGAGCAGCCCGAGCGCCTCGTCCAGCCCGGCGAACAGCGTCACCCGGCCCTTGAGGTCGGGCGCCCACAGGTCCGCCGTCGACCCGAGCTCGCGGCCGATCGCCTTGCGGTTGTACGCGATGCCGGTGATCCCGGACTGCCAGGGCACGCTGCGCCGGCGCCCGGGGTCGAAGGCCGGCCGGGCGAGCTGCGGGTCCAGGTTGGCCGTGACGTTGGGCAGGTTGGCCCGGTCCATGGCCTGCACCCAGCCGAGCGAGACGTACCGCCCGGCCATCCAGTCGCTGATCACCATGAGGTCCCGGCCGGGGTCGGCGCCCTCGGTGAGCACCGGGCTGATCTTGCCGAAGAACTCGTCGTTGTCGTTGATGTCCTCGGTGTAGGTGACCGCGATCCCGGTCTTCTCGGTGAAGGCGTCGAGCGTCGGCCGCCGGCCCCGGTCGTCGACGTCGATGTACTGCGTCCAGTTGGAGAACGCCATCCGCCGGTCGGTCTCCGAGCGGTCCGGCGCCGAGCGGCGGTCCTCGGCCACGTACGCGGACGGGATCCCGCAGCCGCTCAGCGCGCCGGCACCGAGCAGCGCGGCCCCGCCGCCGAGCACCGAACGTCGGCGCAGCGCACGGGGGTTCAACGGACGTCGGGACGTGGTGGTGCTGGGCATGGTGGGGCCTCCGGAGCGTGGGACGGCCCCGGGCGCACCGAGGCACCCGGGGCCGTCCGATTCGTTACGTCAGACAGTGTGCGCGTCGGCGAGCGACAGCACCTCGTCGAGCACCGCGAGGCCGGTCTTGGCCTCCTCCTCCGTGACGGTGCACGGGGGGACGACATGGAAGCGGTTCATGTTGACGAACGGCCAGAGCCCGCGCTGCTTGCAGGCGGCGGCCAGTTCGCCCATCGGCGCGTTGGCGGCGCCGGCGGCGTTGTAGGGCACCAGCGGCTCGCGGGTCTCGCGGTTCTTGACCAGGTCCAGCGCCCAGAACACGCCGAGGCCGCGCACCTCGCCGATCGAGGGGTGCCGATCGGCCAGCTCGCGCAGGCCGGGGCCGAGCACGGTCTCGCCGATGTGCTTGGCGTGCTCGACGATGCGCTCCTCGGCCATCGCGTTGATGGTCGCGACGGCGGAGGCGCAGGCCAGCGGGTGGCCGGAGTAGGTGAGCCCGCCGGGGAAGGGCCGCTCGTCGAAGTCGGCGGCGATCGCGGCGCTGATCGCCACGCCGCCGAGCGGCACGTAGCCGGAGTTGACGCCCTTGGCGAAGGTCAGCAGGTCCGGGGTGACGCCCCAGTGGTCGGCGGCGAACCACTCGCCGGTGCGGCCGAAGCCCGCCATCACCTCGTCGAGGATGAACACGATCCCGTAGCGGTCGCAGATCTCCCGCACCCCGGCGAGGTAGCCCGGCGGCGGGATCAGGATGCCCGCGGTGCCGACCACGGTCTCCAGGATGACGGCCGCGACCGTGCCCGGCCCCTCGAACGCGATCACCTGCTCCAGGTGCTCCAGCGCGCGCTCGCACTCCTGCGCCTCGTTCTCGGCGTGGAAGTTGGAGCGGTAGGCGTACGGGCCCCAGAAGTGCACCACGCCGGAGACGCCGGTGTCGTTGGCCCAGCGGCGCGGGTCGCCGGTGAGGGCGATCGCGTTGGCGGTGGCGCCGTGGTACGAGCGGTAGGTGGAGAGCACCTTCTGCCGGCCGGTGTGCAGCCGGGCCAGCCGGATGGCGTTCTCGTTGGCCTCGGCGCCGCCGTTGGTGAAGAAGATCTTGTCCAGGTCGCCGGGGGTGCGCTCGGCGATCAGCCGGGCGGCCTCGCTGCGCGGCTCGACCGCGAAGCCGGGCGCGAGCGTGCAGAGCTTCGCCGCCTGCTCCTGGATCGCGGCGACCACCTTCGGGTGCTGGTGCCCGATGTTGGTGTTCACCAACTGCGAGGAGAAGTCGAGGTAGCGGTTCCCCTCGTAGTCCCAGAAGTACGAGCCCTCGGCGCCGGCCACCGCGAGGGGGTCGATCAGCGCCTGGGCGGACCACGAGTGGAAGACGTGCGCGCGGTCGGCGGCCTTGACGGCCTGGCCTGCGGCTGAGTCAGCGGTGGGGATGCTCATGCGGCAAGGCTAGGGAGTCCGGTGCCCGAAGTGCAGTTTCATCTTGTCAGTCGGTCACGCGAACGGCCGACAGGGTGCAAAGACACAGGGCCCGGGTCGAATCGACCCGGGCCTCATGTCAGTTCATACCAACGATCAGATGGCAGTCATGACGTGCTTCACCCGGGTGTAGTCCTCGAAGCCGTAGGCCGAGAGGTCCTTGCCGTAGCCGGACTTCTTGAAGCCGCCGTGCGGCATCTCGGCGACCAGCGGGATGTGGGTGTTGATCCACACGCAGCCGAAGTCCAGGCGGCGCGACATCCGCATGGCGCGGGCGTGGTCCTTGGTCCACACCGAGGAGGCCAGCGCGAACTCGACGCCGTTGGCGTACTCGACGGCCTGGTCCTCGTCGGTGAACCGCTGCACGGTGATGACCGGGCCGAAGACCTCGTTCTGGATGATCTCGTCGTCCTGCTTGAGGCCGGAGACGACGGTCGGGGCGTAGAAGTAGCCCTGCTCGCCTACCCGGTGGCCACCGGTCTCGACCTTGGCGTGGGCGGGCAGCCGCTCGATGAAGCCGGCCACCTGCTTCAGCTGGTTGGCGTTGTTCAGCGGGCCGTACAGCACGTCCTCGTCGTCCACGCCGCCGGTCTTGGTCTCGGCCGCGGCCTTCGCCAGCGCCTCGACGAAGGCGTCGTGGATCGAGTCGTGCACCAGCACGCGGGTGGCCGCGGTGCAGTCCTGGCCGGCGTTGAAGAAGCCCGCCACCGAGATGCCCTCGACGGCCTCGGCGATGTCGGCGTCCTCGAACACCACGACCGGGGCCTTGCCGCCCAGCTCCAGGTGCACGCGCTTGACGTCCTTGGAGGCCGACTCGGCGACCTGGATGCCGGCCCGGACCGAACCGGTGATGGAGGCCATCGCCGGGGTGCGGTGCTCGACCATCAGCTTGCCGGTCTCGCGGTCGCCGCAGATGACGTTGAAGACGCCGGCCGGCAGCTCCAGGTCCTTGAGGATGCCGCCGATGATCTCGGCCAGCAGCACGGTGGAGGCCGGGGTGGTGTCCGAGGGCTTCAGCACGACGGCGTTGCCCGCGGCGATCGCCGGGGCGAACTTCCAGACGGCCATCATCATCGGGTAGTTCCACGGCGCGACCTGGGCGCAGACGCCGACCGGCTCGCGGCGGATGATCGAGGTCATCCCGTCCATGTACTCACCGGCGGCCTTGCCCTCCAGCAGGCGCGCGGCGCCGGCGAAGAAGCGGATCTGGTCCACCATCGGGCCGATCTCCTCGGAGAGGGTCAGCGCGCGGGGCTTGCCGGTGTTGCGCACCTCGGCGTCGACGATCTCGTCGGCGCGCGCCTCGACGGCGTCGGCGATCTTCAGGAGCAGCTTCTGGCGGGTGCTCGGGGTGGCATCGCGCCAGACCGGGAAGGCGGCGGCGGCCGAGGCCATCGCGGCGTCGACGTCCGCTGCACCGGACAGCGGGGACGTCGCGTAGACCTCGCCGGTGGTCGGGTCGACGATGTCGAGCGTGCGGCCGTCGGCCGCGTCGACGAACTCACCGTTGATGTAGTTGCGCAGCGTGCGAAGGTCGCTCACGGGGTCTCTCCTCGGTCTGGTCCTGCGGCGTTGCAGAGTCCGGCGCCATGGTACGTCCGCGGCCGCGGCGTACGAAGGGTGCCGAGTGGCCGGGCCCGGACGGCCGCGGTCCACTGGTGGGGGAACGCGCGCTGCGCTGCGTCGCCGCGCGCGTACCGTGCCAGGGTAGCCGGAACACGGAGGGGATCGACAGCCCCGACGCACTCGGACGATGAAATCCGTACGCGATTTCTGAGATCGCGACGAAATCAGCAGTTTCCACGGTTGCGAACACGGGAACGATCAGGCACAGTTGCGGCGTGGCCAACCGCGACCGGAACGCCAGCGTTCCCCTCGACGCCGCCTCCAAGGCGATCATCGAGCAGCTCCAGGAGGACGGGCGCCGCCCGTACGCCGCCATCGGCAAGGCCGTCGGCCTGTCCGAGGCGGCCGTGCGCCAGCGCGTCCAGAAGCTGCTCGACCAGGGCGTGATGCAGATCGTCGCCGTCACCGACCCGCTCACCGTCGGCTTCACCCGCCAGGCGATGGTCGGGATCCGGGTCGAGGGCGACATCGAACCCGTCGCCGACGCGCTGGCCGCCCTCGACGAGGTCGACTACGTCGTCTGCACCGCCGGCTCGTTCGACCTCCTGGCCGAACTGGTCTGCGAGGACGACGAGCACCTGCTCGAAATGATCAACAAGCGCATCCGCGCGCTTCCCGGCGTGCGGAGCACCGAGAGTTTCGTTTACCTGAAGCTCCGGAAACAGACCTACACCTGGGGCACCCGATGACAGCCGACCCGGCCCAGAAGGACCTTTCCAAGACCGCCTACGACCACCTGTGGATGCACTTCACCCGCATGTCGTCGTACGAGAACTCCCCCGTACCGACCATCGTCAAGGGCGAGGGCACGTACATCTGGGACGACAAGGGCCGGAAGTACATCGACGGCCTGGCCGGCCTGTTCGTCGTGCAGGCCGGTCACGGCCGCACCGAGCTCGCCGAGGTGGCCGCCAAGCAGGCCAAGGAACTCGCGTTCTTCCCGATCTGGAGCTACGCGCACCCCAAGGCCGTCGAACTGGCCGAGCGCCTCGCCAACTACGCCCCGGGCGACCTGAACAAGGTCTTCTTCTCCACCGGCGGCGGCGAGGCCGTCGAGACCGCCTGGAAGCTCGCCAAGCAGTACTTCAAGCTGATCGGCAAGCCGACCAAGTACAAGGTCATCTCCCGCGCGATCGCCTACCACGGCACCCCCCAGGGCGCCCTGTCGATCACCGGCCTGCCGGGTCTGAAGGCCCCGTTCGAGCCGCTGGTGCCGGGCACCCACAAGGCCCCGAACACCAACATCTACCGCGCCCCGCACTACCTGGAGGGCCCCGACGGCACCGTCGACCCCGAGGCGTACGGCCGCTGGTGCGCCGACCAGGTCGAGGAGGCCATCCTCTTCGAGGGCGCCGACACCGTCGCCGCCGTGTTCGTCGAGCCGGTGCAGAACGCCGGCGGCTGCTTCCCGCCGCCGCCCGGCTACTTCCAGCGCCTGCGCGAGATCTGCGACCGCCACGACGTGCTGCTGGTCTCGGACGAGGTCATCTGCGCCTTCGGCCGCCTCGGCACCATGTTCGGCGCCGACAAGTTCGGCTACGTGCCGGACATGATCACCTGCGCCAAGGGCATGACCTCGGGCTACTCCCCGATCGGCGCGACGATCATCTCCGACCGCATCGCCGAGCCGTTCTACAAGGGCGACAACACCTTCCTGCACGGCTACACCTTCGCCGGTCACCCGGTGTCGTCCGCCGTCGCGCTGGCCAACCTCGACATCTTCGAGCGCGAGGGCCTGAACCAGCACGTGCTCGACAACGAGTCGCGCTTCCTGGGCACCCTGAGCAAGCTGCGCGACCTGCCGATCGTCGGCGACGTCCGCGGCAACGGGTACTTCTACGGCATCGAGCTCGTCAAGGACAAGGTCACCAAGGAGTCCTTCAACGACGAGGAGACCGAGCGCGTGCTCTACGGCTTCCTGTCGAAGGCGCTCTTCGACAACGGCCTGTACTGCCGCGCCGACGACCGCGGCGACCCGGTCGTCCAGCTGGCCCCGCCGCTGATCTCCGACCAGTCGACCTTCGACGAGATCGAGCAGATCCTGCGGACCAGCCTCACCGACGCGTGGGCGAAGCTCTGATCAGCTGATCCTCTTTCCCACCCTCCGCCGAAGGGCGGCCCCGCTCCCGCGGGGCCGCCCTTCGGTGCGTTCCGGTGCCGATCCGGTCGTTTCCGGTCGGCGTTCGCACCCAAACATGCCTGATTGCGGGTGATATGCCCGCGATGGCCCAGTGCGCCGCAACCGCGCGGGGTCCCCGTCGTTCTAATCTGACGACTGTCATATCCCTGCGGCCATCCAGGATGGAACCTCATGTCAGCGGCACCGCCTGACAACGACGTGCTGTGGGCCCGGGGGATCGTCAAGTCCCATCACGGCACCCCCGCCCTGCGCGGCATCTCGATCGGCGTCCGCGAGGGCGAGGTCCTCGCCGTCACCGGACCCCGCGGCTCCGGCAAGAGCACCCTGCTCGGCTGCCTCTCCGCCCAACTCCCGGTCGACCAGGGCGAGGTCTGGTTCAACAGCGCCCCCGTGCACACCCTCACCCGGGCCGGCCGCGAACGGCTGCGCCGCGACCGCTTCGGCTTCGTCGGCTCCGAACCCCACCTGGTGCCCGAACTGACCGCCCGGGAGAACGTCGCCCTGCCGCTCCTGCTCGCCGGCGCCGGCAACAAGGCCGCCTACACCGCCGCCTCCGAGTGGCTGGAGCGCCTCGACGTCGGCGACATCGCCCGCCACCGCCCCGACCGGCTGCTGCAGAGCCAGCGCCAGCGGATCGCCGTCGCCCGCGCGCTCGCCCCGCTGCCGCCCGTCGTCTTCGCCGACGACCCCACCGCGCCGCTCCACCGCGAGGCCGCCGACCAGGTCCTGCGGATACTGACCAGCGCGGCCCGCTCCCACCAGCTCACCCTCGTCCTGGCCACGCACGACCCGGAGCTCGTCCGGTTCGCGGACCGCGCCGTCGCCCTCGTCGACGGACGGCTCACCGCCCCCGCCGCCCCCGTCCCGCGCGGCCCCGCCGCACCGGGCACCACCGGCGCCTCGGCCGTCTCGGCCACCCGCCGCTGACGACGAGCCGCTGAAAGAGTCGACGTGTTCTATCTCCGCCTAGCCCGGGGCTACCGGGTGCCCGACCTCGGCCGCTGGCTGCTCACCGCCCTCGCCTCCGCGGTGGTCGCCGCCTTCCTGCTGCGCGCCCTCGGCCGGGCGATGAGCGACCGGCCCGGCGACGCCGACGCGCTCGTGCGGCTGCTGTGGTGCCTGCCCCCGCTGGCCGCCGTGGCCTGGTTCGCCGCCGTCGCCGCCCGCGCCGTCCCCGCCCAGCGGCCCGAACGGATCACCGGCCTCACCGCCGCCGGGGCCGGCTCCGGCCGGATCCGCGGCCTGATCGCCGGCGAGGTCGCCCTCGCCTGCACCCTCGGCAGCGTGCTCACCCTGCTCGTCTTCCTGGTCCTGCGCAACGACATCGCCGGGCCCTCGCTCGCCCCCGACCTCGGCATGGGCGTGCCGCTGCCGGCCGCCGCCCCGCTCACCCTGCTCGCGCTCGTGCCGATCACCGCCGGCATCGCCGCGGCCTGCGCGGTGCCCTTCGCCGAGACCCTGCCCGGCGGCCGCCGCACCACCCCCACCGGCTTCGGGCCGCTGCGGGTCGCCGTGCCGATCGGCCTGGCCGTGGTCGGCCTCGCCCTCGAACTGATCGCCCTGCGGCCCGGCGCCCCCGCCGACGGCCGCCCGGTCCACCTGCCCGCCGGACTCGGCAGCACCAGCGTCGCCGCGCTCGGCGGCTGGGCCGCGAGCGCCCTCGGCCTCGCCCTGATCACCGGCCCGCTGCTCGGCTGGACCGGTCGCCTGCTCGCCCTCGGCCGGCCCACCCCGCTGCGCCTGCTGGCCGGGCGCGGACTCACCGCACAGGCCCGCCGCCTCGGCGCGCCGCTGGCCGTGCTCACCCTCGTCGTCGCGATGGTGCTCACCACCATCCGCTACTGGATCGGCACCCCCGGCAGCGCCGACGCCCTGCCCGCCGTCGAGGCCTGCCTGGTCCTCGGCTGCGCGGCCGCGGCCGTCGCCGCCCGCCTCGCCGAGGTCCGCACCGACCGCCGGGACGTCACCGACGCGCTGCTGCGCCTCGGCACCTCGCCCCGGCTGCTGTTCGGCGCGGTCGCCCTGCGCACGCTGGCCGTCGGCACGGCCCTGCTGGTCACCGGCGGGGCGACGGCCGCACTGGCCGCCGCCGGACTCCGCTAGTCCCCGGTCCCGGGCGTCCTCAGCCTGCGGCCGCGAGCTGGCCGCAGGCGCCGTCGATCTCCTGGCCGCGGGTGTCGCGGACGGTCGTCGGCACGCCGTGCGACTGCAGCCGCCGGACGAACTCGCGCTCGTCCTCGGGCCGGGAGGCGGTCCACTTCGAACCCGGCGTCGGGTTCAGCGGGATCAGGTTGACGTGCACCCGGTGGTTCTTGATCAGCCGGCCGAGCAGGTCCGCCCGCCACGCCTGGTCGTTGATGTCCTTGATCAGCGCGTACTCGATGGAGACCCGGCGGCCGGACTTCTCCGCGTAGTTCCACGCCGCGTCCAGCACCTCGGCGACCTTCCACCGGGTGTTCACCGGCACCAGCTCGTCGCGCAGCTCGTCGTCCGGGGCGTGCAGCGACAGCGCGAGGCGGCAGCTGAGGCCCTCGTCGGCGAAGCGGTTCATCGCCGGGACGAGGCCGACGGTGGAGACGGTGATGCCGCGCTGGGACAGGCCGAAGCCGTCCGGCGCCGGGTCGGTCAGCCGGCGGATCGCGGCCAGCACCCGGTTGTAGTTGGCGAGCGGCTCGCCCATCCCCATGAAGACGACGTTGGACAGCCGCGCCTCGCTGCCGGGGCCGCTCCCGTCCTCGGCGGACGAGCCCCCGCGCGCCCCGAACTCGCCGACCCTGAGCGCGCGCATCCCGGCGGCGATCTGCTCGACGATCTCGGCGGTGGACAGGTTGCGGGTCAGACCGGCCTGGCCGGTCGCGCAGAACGGGCAGTTCATGCCGCAGCCGGCCTGCGAGCTGATGCACATGGTCACCCGGTCGGGGTAGCGCATCAGCACCGACTCGACGAGCGTGCCGTCGAACAGCTTCCACAGCGTCTTGCGGGTCGCGTCGTCGTCGCAGGAGACGTGCCGGACCACCGACATCAGCTCGGGCAGCAGGCTCCCGGTCAGCTTCTCCCGGCTGGCGGCGGGGATGTCCGTCCAGCCCGCCGGGTCGTTCGACAGCCGGCCGAAGTAGTGGTTCGACAGTTGCTTGGCGCGGAACGGCTGCTCGCCCAGCTCGGCGACGGCCTCCTTGCGCTCGGCGGGGCTGAGGTCGGCGAGGTGTCGCGGGGGCTTGGCGCCGCGCGGCGCGACAAACGTGAGTTCTCCGGGCTTAGGCATGGTTGTTCCAGTGTCGCAGACGCGCGAGGGCGCCCGGCTCTGGCGCAGGCGCGGCACCACCGCGCAGGGAGGCGGCGCGAAGGGAGCAGGAGAACTCCGGGGCGGGCGGCGCAGACACGCGCG
>NZ_JBHVPD010000135.1:301-23483 GCF_042887525.1 Kitasatospora sp. NPDC057936 | reverse complement strand
GCTTGGGAGCGAGGCCGGCCGCTGGAGGGTCGGTGGGGAATTCGGCGGGCGGAGCGTCTCAGCCCTGGGGGTGGTGGGCCGGGACGGGCGGGAGCTCGCCGGTGGTCTCGTACTCGCTCAGCATCTCGATCCGGCGGGTGTGCCGGGCCTCGCCGCTGTAAGGGGTGCCGAGGAAGACCTCGACGAACTTGGTGGCCTCCTCGACGGTGTGCATGCGGCCGCCGACCGAGATCACGTTGGCGTTGTTGTGCTGGCGGCCGAGCTCGGCGGTCTGCACGCTCCAGGCCAGTGCGGCCCGCACGCCCTTGACCTTGTTGGCGGCGATCGCCTCGCCGTTGCCCGAGCCGCCGATCACGATGCCGAGGGCGTCGGCGTCGGCGGCGGTGCGCTCGGCGGCGCGCAGGCAGAACGGCGGGTAGTCGTCCTCGGCGTCGTAGATGTGCGGCCCGCAGTCGACCGGCTCGTGGCCGGCCTCCTTGAGCCACTCCACGAGGTGGTTCTTCAGTTCGTATCCGGCATGGTCGGAGCCCAGGTACACGCGCATGCCCATGAGTGTGGCATGCGCGGGCACCCGGGCTCCGCAGGGGGCGCCGGGCGCCCGCGTCGGCCCGCCGCCGCCGGCTACCGCTTGCCGGCCAGGCGCCAGACGAGCGGGAGGGCGCCGGCGGCGAACGCGGCCTTGAGGGCGTCGCCGACCAGGTACGGGTAGAGGCCGAGCTCGGCGGCCCGGGCGAGCGGCACGTGCAGCGAGAAGGCCAGGTACGGGACGCCCACCGCGTAGATCGCGAGGGTGCCGAGGACCATCGTCACGGCGGTGTTGACCGGGCTGCGGTCGGCGCCGCGGCGGGCCAGGGCGCCGGTCAGGCCGGCCGCGAGGACGAAGCCGAGCACGTAGCCGAGCGAGGGCATCGCCCAGCCCGAGGTGCCCTCGGCGAACCAGGGCAGGCCCGCCAGGCCGGCCAGCAGGTAGAGGGCGAGCGAGGCGACGCCGCGGCGGGCGCCGAGCGCGGTGCCGACCAGCAGGGCGGCGAAGGTCTGGCCGGTGACGGGCACCGGCGAGCCCGGGACGTTGACCGAGAGCTGGGCGGCGACGCCGGTCAGCGCGGCGCCGCCGGCGACCAGGGCGAGGTCGCGGGCCTGCGCGCCGAGACGGGTGGTGGCGGCGGGCAGCAGGTCGGCGAGGACGGCGCGGGTCGGTATCGACGTGCCGGCAATGGCCATGGGGGAACTCCTCGTGGGGTCCAGGTGAGTGAACACCTGTGAACCTACGCGGTGATCGACTCCGCCACCTTCACGGTTTCGGACAAACCCCCACCGCAGGACCTTGTCGGAACCGCCCGATCGACGGAACGTGAGCACCCGCCGACCCGGCGTCACCGCGGGGTCCGCATGGTGGGCCCGGCTCGCCCGCCCTTGGCATGGACAGGGGTGTCCCCGGATATTGGACAACTCATGCCGCATTCCGCACAGTCTGGATCCCCCTCCATGGCCCCCACCTCCGCGCCCCCGGCGCCCGGGAGCAGCGACACCGCTCCCCCGGCCGCCGGTCAGCAGCTCTCGCACGGGCTGAAGCAGCGCCACCTGTCGATGATCGCGCTCGGCGGGGTGATCGGCGCCGGCCTCTTCGTCGGCTCCGGCGCGGGCATCGCGGCGGCCGGGCCCGCCATCATCCTCGCGTTCACGCTCTCCGGCCTGCTGGTCATGCTGATCATGCGGATGCTCGGCGAGATGTCCGCCGCCCGCCCGGCCTCCGGCTCGTTCTCCGTCCACGCCGAGAAGGAGATCGGCCCCTGGGCCGGGATCACCGCCGGCTGGATGTACTGGGTCATGCTGTGCTGCGGAGTCGCCGCCGAGGCCACCGCGGCCGGGAAGATCGTCAACGGCTGGATACCCGGCGTCTCGGCGTGGGTCTGGGTCGGCCTGTTCATGGTCTTCTTCTGCGCCAGCAACCTCACCGCCGTGAAGAACTTCGGCGAGTTCGAGTTCTGGTTCGCCACGATCAAGGTCGCCGCGATCGTCGCGTTCCTGGTCCTCGGCGGCCTCGGCGTGGCCGGCGTCCTCGGCCCCGGCGCCCCCGGCGCCACCAACCTGACCGGCCAGGGCGGCTTCCTGCCCACCGGCGTCAGCGGACTGATCGTCGGTCTGCTCGCCTCGGTGTTCGCCTACGGCGGCCTGGAGACCGTCACCATCGCCGCCGCCGAGTCCGACGACCCGAAGAAGAACGTCGCCAACGCGGTGCGGACGGCGGTCTGGCGGATCGCGATCTTCTACATCGGCTCGATGGCCCTGGTCGTCACCCTCGTCTCCTGGAAGGACCCGGCCGTCGTCCAGGACGGCCCGTACGTCACCGTGCTGCGCCACCTCGGGGTGCCCGGCGCCGGGACGATCATGGAGGCGGTGGTGCTGATCGCGCTGCTGTCCGCGATGAACGCCAACATCTACGGCGCCTCCCGGATGGCGTACTCGCTGGTCGGCCGCGGACAGGGCCCCAAGGCGCTGGCCCGGGTGAGCGGCGGCGTGCCGCGCCGGGCGGTGCTGGCCTCCTGCCTGTTCGGCTTCGGCGCCGTGCTGGCCGCCAAGTTCTGGCCCGCGACGGTGTTCACCTGGCTGATGAACACCACCGGCGTCGCGATCCTCGTGGTCTGGCTGTTCATCTGCCTCGTCCAGCTGAGGATGCGCCGCCGGCTGGAGCGCGAGGCGCCCGAGCTGCTCACCGTGAAGATGTGGGGCTACCCGTACCTGACCTGGGTGGCCATGGCCGCCGTGGCCGGCATCCTCGCGCTGATGACCACCACCGAGGGCAACCGCCAGCAGCTGTACGCGGCGGGGGTGCTGGTCGCCCTGCTGACCGCCGCCGGGCTGCTCAAGCAGCGCAGGGACGC
Source organism: Kitasatospora sp. NPDC057936 (assembly GCF_042887525.1). Taxonomy (NCBI): domain Bacteria; kingdom Bacillati; phylum Actinomycetota; class Actinomycetes; order Kitasatosporales; family Streptomycetaceae; genus Kitasatospora; species Kitasatospora sp. NPDC057936. Next base: position 20,601 of record NZ_JBHVPD010000135.1, on the reverse strand, counting down.
GGCCGCGCGGTAGCGGCGCACGCACGGAAGAGGCACGGGAGGAGGCCCGGCACCAGGTGGTGCCGGGCCTCCCGCGTTCCGCCGCGGGCGTCACTCGAAGGACGGGCCCGCCGTCCGGGTGCGCTTGATCTCGTAGAAGCCCGGGGTGGAGGCCACCAGCAGGGTGCCGTCCCACAGCCGGGCCGCCGCCTCGCCGCGCGGGGTCGGGGTGACCACCGGGCCGAAGAACGCGACCCGGTCGCCGTCCGCGCCCTCGACGGCGATCACCGGGGTGCCGACGTCCTCGCCGACCAGCGAGATGCCCTCCTTGTGCGAGGCGCGCAGGGCCTCGTCGTACGCGTCGGTGTCGGCCGCGTCGGCCAGCTCGACCGGCAGGCCCGCCGCGACCAGCGCCTCCTCGACCGTCGCCCGCTCCAGCGGCATCGCCCGGTTGTGCAGGCGCAGGCCGAGCTCGGTGTAGAGCCGGCCGAGCACCTCCTCGCCGTGCTGCTGCGCCGCCGCGACGCACACCCGGACCGGGCCCCAGCCCTTGTCCATCAGGTCGCGGTACTGCTGCGGCAGGTCGCGGCCCTCGTTGAGCACCGACAGGCTCATCACGTGCCAGTTCACGTCCACCGGACGCAGCTGCTGCACCTCGATCAGCCAGCGGGACGTCATCCACGCCCACGGGCACAGCGGGTCGAACCAGAAGTCGGCGGTCTTGCGCTCGGCGGCAGTCGTCACTGCGGTCGTCCTTCGTGAGGTGTCCGGGGAAATCACGGGCGGAAAGGCGTTCCCCCCGTCCAGGCGCCAACACCCGCCCGGCCCCGCTGATTCCGCCCCGGCCCACCGGCCTGTGCAATGGTACTGGCGCGCGACGGCGTGAAAGGATGCCCCTGATGCGCCGAAGCCGCGCAGGAGAGCACAGACCAGAACGCACCACCGTGCGAGCCGGACAAAGGAGTACCGCCGTGCCGGGCAAGAACCTGAGCCGCGACGAAGCCCAGCAGCGGGCCAGCATCCTGACCGTGGACGGCTACCGGGTCCGGCTGGACGTGACCTCCGCGCCCGACCCCGCGGCCGCGACCTTCCGCTCCACCACCACGGTCGCCTTCCGCTGCGCCCGGCCCGGCACCGCCACCTTCCTCGACCTGCTCGCCCCCGCCGTCCGCTCGATCACCCTGAACGGCCGCGCGATCGACCCGGCCACCGCCTTCGACGGCGCCCGCGTCCACGTCGACGGCCTCGCCGCCGACAACGTCCTCACCATCGACGCCGACTGCGCCTACAGCCGCACCGGCGAGGGCCTGCACCGCTTCGTCGACCCGGCCGACGGCGAGACCTACCTCTACACCCACTACGAGCCGGCCGACGCCCGACGCGTCTTCGCCACCTTCGAACAGCCCGACCTGAAGGCCCCGTTCACCTTCACCGTGACCGCCCCGGCCGCGTGGGACGTGTGGTCCAACGCCGTCCACGAGCGCGTCGACACCGAAGAGGGCGCCCGCACCTGGGAGTTCGCGCCGACCAAGCCGATCTCCACCTACCTCACCGCCGTCGTCGCCGGCCCCTACCACATCGCCCGCGACCACTACAGCCGCGAGCTGCCCGACGGCACCACCCTGGAGATCCCGCTCTCCGCGATGTGCCGCAAGTCCCTCGCGCGCCACTTCGACGCGGACGAGATCCTCGGCGTCACCAAGCTCGGACTCGACTTCTTCCACGAGCAGTTCGACTACCCGTACCCGTTCGGCAAGTACGACCAGGCCTTCGTGCCCGAGTACAACATCGGCGCCATGGAGAACCCCGGCTGCGTCACCTTCAAGGAGGACTTCGTCTTCCGCTCGAAGGTCACCGACGCCGCCTACGAGGGCCGCGCCAACGTCATCCTGCACGAGATGGCGCACATGTGGTTCGGCGACCTCGTCACCATGCGCTGGTGGGACGACCTGTGGCTCAAGGAGTCCTTCGCCGACTTCATGGGCTCCTACGGGCTGATCGGCGCCCGCACCCGCTACAGCTCGGCCTGGGTCACCTTCGCCAACCAGCGCAAGGCCTGGGCCTACCGGCAGGACCAGTTGCCCACCACCCACCCCATCACCGCCGACATCCGCGACCTCGAAGCCGCCAAGCTCAACTTCGACGGCATCACCTACGCCAAGGGCGCCTCCGTCCTCAAGCAGCTGGTCGCGTACGCCGGTTCGGACGCCTTCTTCGAGGGCGCCCGCCGCTACTTCAAGCGCCACGCCTTCGGCAACACCGAACTCGCCGACCTGCTGGGCATCCTGGAGGAGACCAGCGGCCGCGACCTCAAGTCCTGGGCCGCCGCCTGGCTGCAGACCGCCGGCGTCAACTCGCTCACCCCGCAGGTCACCGCCGACGCCGAGGGCCGGATCACCGAACTCGCCGTCCTCCAGGACGGGGCCGTGCTGCGCCCGCACCGGATCGCCGTCGGCCTCTACGACCACGACTCCGACGGCACGCTGGTGCGCACCGCCCGGATCGAGCTCGACGTCACCGGCGCCCGCACCGTCGTCGCCGAGGCCGCCGGCCGCCCCCGCCCGGCGCTCGTCCTGCTCAACGACGACGACCTCACCTACTGCAAGATCCGCTTCGACGACGCCTCGCTGGAGACCCTGCGCACCGGCCTCGGCGAGATCGGCGACGACCTCGCCCGCGCCCTCGCCTGGTCCGCCGTCTGGAACCTCACCCGCGACGGCCTCATGCCCGCCCGCGACTACGTCGCCCTGGTGCTGCGCTTCGCCGGCCAGGAGGGCAACATCGGCGTCCTGCAGTCCCTGCACACCCAGGCCAAGACCGCCGTCGACCTCTACGCCGACCCCGCCTGGCGCGCCGAGGGCGGCCGGCTGCTCGCCGACGGCGCCCTGCGCGAACTGCGCGGGGCCGTCCCCGGCAGCGACCACCAGCTCGCCTGGGCCCGCTTCCTCGCCCAGACCGCGGGCGGCGCCGAACACCTCGGCCTGGTCCGCGGCCTGCTCGCCGGCAGCGCCCGGATCGACGGCCTCGACGTCGACCAGGAGCTGCGCTGGGCGCTGTGGCTCGCCCTGGCCGCCGCCGGGCAGGCCTCCGACGACGAGCTCGCCGGGGAGCTCGCCGCCGACAACACCGCCGGCGGCAAGCGCCAGTACACCCAGTGCCTGGCCGCCCGCCCCACCCCCGAGGCCAAGGCCGCCGCCTGGTCGGCCGTCGTCGACTCCGACGAACTGCCCAACGCCCTGGTCGAGGCCAACATCGCCGGCTTCGCGCTGCCCGCCCACCGCGACCTCACCGCCCTCTACGCGGCGCCCTACTTCAAGCTCCTGGAGAAGATCTGGGCCGAGCGCACCATCGAGATCGCGATGCGCTTCGTCGGCGGCTTCTTCCCGAGCGCCCAGATCGGCGAGCCGACCCTCGCCGAGGCCGACGCCTGGCTGGAGGGCCACCCCGACGCGGCGCCCGCGCTGCGCCGCCTGGTGATCGAGCGCCGGGACGACCTCGCCCGCGCCCTGCGCGCCCAGGCCTGCGACCGGGCCTGACCGTTCACGGAAGACGAGGGGCCCGCCGTACGGACGGCGGGCCCCTCCGTCGTTGCGTGAACGTCGTTGCGTGAACGTCGCTGCGTGAACGTGCTTGCGTGAACGTGTTTGCGTGAACGTGTTTGCGTGAACGTGTTTGCGTGAACGTGTTTGCGTGAACGTCCCTGCCTGGAGCGTCAGTTGCGCGAGGCCAGCAGCGGCAGGCCCTCGCCCTCCAGCTCGGCGTGCGCCACCTTGCGCCCGGTGACCGCCAGCAGGAGCGCGAGCACCGGGCCCCGCACCTCGGGGCCGCTGCCCGCCGTCCAGTCCGCGTCCGTGGCCCGCAGGGTCAGCCCCTCGACCCTCCGCTTGCCGCCGATGAGCAGGTTGGAGCCCCGGTAGAAGTCCGCCAGCCGGGTCAGCGCCGCCACCGGGTACGCCCGGGCGAGGCCGAGCGGGCGGCGGATGTCCTCGGCGTGCACCACCGTCTCGCCCAGCCAGCTGTCGACCGGGCCCGGCGGGTGGCCGACCGAGTCCAGCTGCGCCCGGAAGGCGGCGAGGGTGTCCGCGGGCGTCCCGCTCGTCAGTTCGGCGATCTCGCGGGCGGCCATGTCCTCGAAGCGGAAGCCCGCCCTGGCGAGCTTCAGGAAGAAGCCGGGCGGCGTCATCCGGGCCGTCGCCGCCATGTGCGCGAGGGTGTCCTGCACGCTCCGCCCGGTGCAGAGCGAGGGGGTCGCCCACTGCTCCGGGGTGAGGTCCCGCACGTCGGCGAGCAGGGCGCGCCGCTCGGCGTGGATCGTCCCCCAGGTGTCCGGTGTCGTCGCCATGCTTCCGTGGTACTACCACGACGGCCGGGCCGCACCCCCGAGGGGATGCGACCCGGCCGGCCTGGCGCTACGGGTGTGCTCAGCCGATCAGCGAGCGCAGCACGTACTGCAGGATGCCGCCGTTGCGGTAGTAGTCCGCCTCACCGGGGGTGTCGATGCGGACGACCGCGTCGAACTCGACGGCGCCGGCGACGACCTTGACGGTCGCCGGGGTGGTGCCGTCGTTGAGCTCGGTCACGCCGGTGATGGAGAAGGTCTCCTCGCCGGTCAGGCCGAGGGAGTCGGCGTTCTGGCCCTCCGGGAACTGCAGCGGCAGGACGCCCATGCCGATCAGGTTCGAGCGGTGGATGCGCTCGTACGACTCGGCGATGACGGCCTTGACGCCCAGGAGCGCGGTGCCCTTGGCGGCCCAGTCGCGGGACGAGCCGGAGCCGTACTCCTTGCCGGCCAGGACGACCAGCGGGGTGCCGGCGGCCTGGTAGTTCTGCGAGGCGTCGTAGATGAACGACACCGGGCCGTCGGCCTGGGTGAAGTCGCGGGTGTAGCCGCCCTCGGTGCCCGGCGCGATCTGGTTGCGCAGGCGGATGTTGGCGAAGGTGCCGCGGATCATGACCTCGTGGTTGCCGCGGCGCGAGCCGTAGCTGTTGAAGTCGCGCTTCTCGACGCCGTTGGCGGTCAGGTACTGCGCCGCCGGGGTGCCCGGCTTGATGTTGCCGGCCGGGGAGATGTGGTCGGTGGTGACCGAGTCGCCCAGCTTGGCCAGGACGCGGGCGCCGGCGATGTCGGTCACCGGGCTCGGGGTCTTGGCCATGCCCTCGAAGTACGGGGGCTTGCGGACGTAGGTGGACTCGGCGTCCCACTCGAAGGTGTTGCCGGTCGGGACCGGGAGCGACTGCCAGCGGTGGTCGCCGGCGAAGACGTCCTGGTAGCCCTTGTCGAACATGTCCTGGTCGATGGAGCCGGCGACGGTGGCGGCGACCTCCTGCTCGGACGGCCAGATGTCGGCGAGGAAGACGTCGTTGCCGTCGGCGTCCTGGCCCAGGGCGTCCTTGGTGATGTCGACGTTCATGTTGCCGGCGAGGGCGTAGGCGACCACCAGCGGCGGGGAGGCCAGGTAGTTCATCTTGACGTCCGGGTTGATCCGGCCCTCGAAGTTGCGGTTGCCGGAGAGCACCGAGACGACGGCGAGGTCGGACTCGTTGACGGCGGCCGAGACCTCCTCGGGCAGCGGGCCCGAGTTGCCGATGCAGGTGACGCAGCCGTAGCCCACCAGGTTGAAGCCCAGCTTCTCCATGTACGGGAGCAGGCCGGCCTTCTCGTAGTAGTCCATGACGACCTTGGAGCCGGGCGCCAGGGTGGTCTTGACCCAGGGCTTGACCGTCAGGCCCTTCTCCACGGCCTTCTTCGCCAGCAGGGCGGCGCCCAGCATGACGGAGGGGTTGGAGGTGTTGGTGCAGGAGGTGATCGAGGCGATCACGACCGCGCCGTTGTCGATCTCGTACGTCGAGCCGTCGGGGGCGGTGACGGTGGTCGGCTTGGAGGCCTCGGCCGAGTAGGCCGGCAGCGCCTCGGCGAACCGCTCGGCGGCCTCGGCCAGGATCACGCGGTCCTGCGGGCGCTTCGGGCCGGAGATCGACGGGACGACGGTGGAGACGTCCAGCTCCAGGTACTCGGAGTAGACCGGCTCGACCGACGGGTCGTGCCAGAGGCCCTGCTCCTTGGCGTACGCCTCGACCAGGGCGAGCTGCTGCTCGTCGCGGCCGGTGAGCTTCAGGTAGTTGATGGTCTCCGCGTCGATCGGGAAGATCGCGCAGGTGGAGCCGAACTCCGGCGACATGTTGCCGATGGTGGCGCGGTTGGCCAGCGGGATGGCGCCGATGCCGTCGCCGTAGAACTCGACGAACTTGCCGACCACACCGTGCTTGCGCAGCATCTCGGTGATGGTGAGGACGAGGTCGGTGGCGGTGGTGCCGGCCGGCAGCTGGCCGGTCAGCTTGAAGCCGACGACGCGCGGGATCAGCATGGAGACCGGCTGGCCCAGCATGGCGGCCTCGGCCTCGATGCCGCCGACGCCCCAGCCCAGCACGCCCAGGCCGTTGACCATGGTGGTGTGCGAGTCGGTACCGACGCAGGTGTCCGGGTAGGCCTGGCCGTTACGGACCATGACCGTGCGGGCCAGGTGCTCGATGTTCACCTGGTGGACGATGCCGGTGCCCGGCGGGACGACCTTGAACTCGTCGAACGCGGTCTGGCCCCAGCGCAGGAACTGGTAGCGCTCCTTGTTGCGGCCGTACTCGATCTCGACGTTCTGGACGAAGGCGTCCGGGGTGCCGAACTTGTCGGCGATGACCGAGTGGTCGATGACCAGCTCGGCCGGGGCCAGCGGGTTGATCTTGGCCGGGTCGCCGCCCAGCTCCTTGACGGCCTCGCGCATGGTGGCGAGGTCGACCACGCACGGCACGCCGGTGAAGTCCTGCATGATCACGCGGGCCGGGGTGAACTGGATCTCCTGGCTCGGCTGGGCGGTGGCGTCCCAGTTGCCGAGCGCGCCGATGTGGGCGGCGGTGATGTTCGCGCCGTCCTCGGTGCGCAGCAGGTTCTCCAGCAGCACCTTGAGGCTGTAGGGCAGCCGCTCGGAACCCTCGACGGCGGAGAGCTTGAAGATCTCGTACGACTCGTCGCCCACCTGCAGCGAGCTGCGGGCGTCGAAGCTGTTCGCGGACACGACTGACTCCTTCTGGGTGCTTCACGCGATATCCGGCCACCACGGTGGTAAGGTCAGCCTTACTTAGGCTGACCTTGCCGCCATCGCCGGTGAGCGCCTCTCGGCAAGTATCTTGATGTCGAGATATATGGTAAGGGGCAGTTATCTCGATGTCGAGATAAACCATAGTGCATGCCGCCGCGTTCACCACCGCAGGCATGCCCGGGTCGGCGTCCGCCCAGTTCAGCGACCGTCCGGGCCGCGCCGCTTGCGCTCCAGCCGGATCAGCCACACCGCCCCCGCCACCACCCCGCCGAGCAGCAGCAGGACCAGCAGCAGCCCGCCTCCGGCCACCGGCGCCGGGGCGACATCGGCCAGCATCCTCGTCATGTCTTCTCCTCGATTCGCACGGAGGCACCCTCGTGGGCGGCCCCCAGGACCAGCATCAGCAGCACCGGGAACTCCAGGTAGGCGTGATAGCTCGCCACCGCCGCGTACAGCGCGCGGCCCTGCGCGTAGTCGGCCGCGAACAGCACCGCCAGCACCCCGCCCGCCGCCGCCCCCAGCGCCCACGCGCGCGCACCGCGCAGCGCCGGCACCCGGGCCTCGAAACCCTCGGCCGCCTCCGGCGCGTAGCGCGGCAGGAACCACACCCACACCACGTAGTGCATCGTCTGCAGGAACGCGAACACCGCCAGGAAGCGCAGGCCGAGGTGCGAGGCCAGCCACGCGGGCGGCGTGTAGGAGCTCTCCAGGCGGGCCGTCCAGCCGCCCGCCGTGCCCGTAGCGCCCGCCAGCAGGCCGTCCAGCAGCCCGCTCAGCAGCAGGGCCGGCACCAGCAGCACCCACGTGAACTGCAGCGCCAGGAACAGCGCACGCCCCCGCGCCAGCCGCCGCGACCACTCCCACAGGAACAGCAGCGGCACCACGTTGTGCAGGTGCGCCAGCACCACGAAGTGGTACGCCGGGAACGACAGCGACCCGGCGGCGGCGACCGCCAGCACCGCCACGGCACCCGCCAGCAGCACCGGACGCGAGCGCAGCCCGTACCAACTCGCCGCCACCAGCAGCCCGTACGCCAGCAGGATCTCCGCCGACCGGGAGTAGGCGGACGGCGGCAGCAGCCGGCACACGACGATGCCGGTGACGAGGACGAGCAGCAGCCGCAGCAGCGGACCCGCCAGCACCACCGCGAAGCGGCCCGCCACGTACCGCAGTTCCAGCACGTTGTGGAGCAGCCCGAAGGCCGCCAGCCCCAGCACCGCCAGCCCGGTCGGCGCCCGCAGCGCCAGCACCAGCGCCAGCGCGCCCGCCACCACGAAACCCGCCTGCGGCGCAGCGCCCAGCCGCAGCCCCGGCCCGGCCGCCGGCCAGGCCCCGCCGCGGGCCGCCCCCGCACCCGTGATCGCCACGCTCCCCCTCCCCATGGCACGATCCCCTGCCGTGCGCTACCCCGTGGCCCTGGCCCTCACGCTGCTGACCGAGACACCCGTCTACACCGCCGCCCTGAGCCTCGCCGGGCCCGTCCGCCCGGGCCGGGCCGCGGCCGCCGCCGTGCTGGTCAACCTGGCGACGCACCCCGTGCTCTGGTGGACCCTCCGGCACTGGACCGGCGGGCCCGCCGCAGCGTACTGGACGGCCTTCGGCCTCAGCGAGGCGGCGGTCTGCGCCGTCGAGGCCCTCCTCCTCCGCCCGCTCACGGGCCTGCGCCCGCGCGACCCGCTCCCCTGGATCGCCTCCGGCACCGCCAACGCCACCTCCATGCTCGCGGGGCTGCTGGCCGCACCGTTCCTCGGCGGCTGACCGCGGTTCCACGGCCCGGTTCCGGCGGCCCGGCCCCGCGGCCCGGTTCCACGGTCTGGCCCCACGGCCCGGTTCCGGCGGGTGGGGGCCGGGCCGGTACGGTGGCGGGGAGTCGGTGACGTGCGGGAACGCCGGGGACGGGCAGGGGTCGGCTGATGATCGTGGTGGACGCGTCCGCGCTGGTGCTCGCGCTGGCCGACGAGGGGCCGCGCGGTGCCGCGGCCCGGGCCGAACTGGCGGCCGACGGCGAGTGGTTGGCGCCGGAGCACGTCATCGTCGAGGTGATGCAGTCGCTGCGCGGCCTCTACCTGGCCAAGGAGCTCACCGCCGGACGGGTCGCCGAACTCACCGGCGAACTGGCCGCGGTGGCGATTCGCAAGGTCGAGGTGGCGCCGCTGCTCGGCCGGATCTGGGAGCTCAAGGACAACCTCACCCCGGACGACGCCGCGTACGTCGCCGTCGCCGAGCGGTACGGGGCGCCGCTGATCACCGCGGACCTGCGGCTCATGCGGGCCAGCGGGCCGCGCTGCGAGATCCGCGGCATCCGGCGCACACCGGAGTAGCCGGGCCGCCCCCGGGCGGGGGTGTCCCGGGCGGCCCTGCCGGGGCGGTGTCCCGGGCGGCCCGGGCGCGTTGAGCACGGCGACCGTCACCCCGCCCGTGGAAGGCCCGCCGATGCCCCTCCCGTTCGCCTCCGCCCTGCTGCCGCTCGCGCTGCTCGCACCCGCCGTCGCACCGGTGTCCGTCATCGAGGCCGACTTCGACCCGGCCTCGGCCTTCGTCCCGCCCGCCGCCATCAGCTACGCCGACGACCTCGTGCCGTACGGCTCGCACGCCACCGTCGTCACCGACCGCTCGACGGCCGGGCGGACGGTGCTCACCCTGGCCGTCACCGGACTCGCGCCCGGCCACGAGTTCCCGGTCCACCTGCACACCGGCACCTGCGGGACCGTGCCGACCTCGTCCGGGCCGCACTACCAGAACGTCGTCGACCCGGTGCAGCCGTCCACCGACCCGGCCTACGCCAACGACCGCAACGAGCTGCGGCTCGTGCTGCGCACCGACGACCGGGGCGACGGCACCGCCACGGCCGCGGTGGACTGGCAGGCGCGGGCCGGCGAGGCCCGCTCGCTGGTGCTGCACGCGGGCACCCCGGCCGGCCCGCACGCGGCGGCGGACCGGGTGGGCTGCATCAAGCTGGACCGGTAGCCCGTCCGGCGCTCCTCAGGACCCGAGGGTGGCGACCAGGACCGCCTTGATGGTGTGCAGCCGGTTCTCCGCCTGGTCGAACACGATGGAGTGCGCCGACTCGAACAGCTCGTCGGTGCACTCCAGCTCGGTCATCCCGGTGGCCTCGTACATCTGCCGCCCGACCTCGGTGCCGAGGTCGTGGAAGGCCGGCAGGCAGTGCAGGAACTTCACGTCCGGATTGCCGGTGACCCGGACGGTGTCCATCGACACCTGGTACGGCTTGAGCAGCTCGATCCGCTCGGCCCAGACCTCCTTGGGCTCGCCCATCGAGACCCAGACGTCCGTGTAGAGGAAGTCGGCGCCGGCCACGCCCTCGGCCACGTCCTCGGTGAGGGTGATCCGGGCGCCGGTGGTCTCGGCGAGCGCGTGCGCCGCCTTCCGGACGTCCTCGGCCGGCCAGACCGCGCGCGGCGCGACGATCCGGACGTCCATGCCGAGCAGGGCGCCGGTGACCAGCAGCGAGTTGCCCATGTTGGAGCGGGCGTCGCCGAGGTAGGCGAAGGCGATGCCGGTGAGCGGCTTGGCCGTGTGCTCGGTCATGGTGAGCACGTCGGCCAGCATCTGGGTCGGGTGCCACTCGTCGGTCAGGCCGTTCCAGACCGGCACGCCCGCGTGCGCGGCGAGCTCCTCGACGACCTCCTGGCCGTGGCCGCGGTACTCGATGCCGTCGAACATCCGGCCCAGCACCCGGGCGGTGTCCTTGATCGACTCCTTGTGGCCGATCTGCGAACCGGACGGGTCCAGGTAGGTGGTGCTCGCGCCCTGGTCGTGCGCGGCGACCTCGAAGGCGCAGCGGGTCCGGGTGGAGGTCTTCTCGAAGATCAGCGCGATGTTCTTGCCGCGCAGCCGGGGCTGCTCCGTGCCCGCGTACTTCGCCGCCTTGAGCCGGGCCGCGAGGTCCACCAGGAAGCGGAACTCCTGGGGAGTGAAGTCGAGCTCCTTGAGGAAGTGCCTGTTCCGGAGGTTGAAGGCCATGCCGGGCTCCTGGGGTGACGGGACGGACGGGAAAGCGGCAAGTGTATACGATGCTCTGAATTTATATGCAGAGTGGGGGTGGACGGGAGGGGAACGGCCGAGCGGAACGGCCGAGGGGGAGCCCGGTCGGACTCCCCCTCGATTCTCACCCCGGCTCCTGCCCCGGGTCTCGCCCCGGCCCCCACCCCGGCACGGTGCTCCTACAGGCGCGGGTCGACCGGTTCGGACTCCAGGGCCAGGACCGCGAACACCGCCTCGTGCACCCGCCACAGCGGCTCGCCCGCCGCCAGCCGGTCCAGCGCCTCCAGGCCCAGCGCGTACTCGCGCAGCGCCAGCGAGCGCTTGTGGCCGAGGGCGCGCTCGCGCAGCCGGTCCAGGTGCTCGGTGTAGTCCGGGCCGTAGATGATGCGCAGGTACTCGCGGCCGCGCACCTTGACGCCGGGCTGGACCAGGCCGCCCGGACGGCCCTCGGCGCGCTCCGTGCGCACCAGCGAGCCCAGTGGCTTCACCACCATGCCCTCGCCGCCGGCCCCGGTCAGCTCCTCCCACCACGCGACGCCCGCGGCCACGGACGCCTCGTCGGCGGTGTCCACCACGAGCCGGCCGGTGCGGTGGAGCAGGGGCGCGGCCGGACCGCCCGCGGACGTGGTCGCGGCGGCGTCGGCGTCCACCAGGCGGTCGATCCAGGCGAGGTGCTCGTCGTGCGGGCGCACCGCGAGGTTCGCCCCCTCGGCGGCCAGCACCTGGAACGGCGCGAGCCGGACGCCGGACAGCCCCTCGGTCGGCCAGCAGTAGCGCCGGTACGCCTCGGTGAACGCCCCCGCGTCGGCGGCGCGCTGCCGCTGCCGGGCCGTCAGCCCCTCGACGTCCAGACCGCGCCCGGCCGCCTGCTCCAGCGCCGACAGCACCACCGGCAACGCGGCGCCCGCCGCCGCGCCGACCGCCGCGTACTGGCGGCGCAGCAGCTCGACGGCCTTCAGGGACCACGGCATCAGCTCGGCGTCGAGCAGCAGCCAGCCGGTGCCCAGCTCCTCGAACAGCCCGGCCCGCTCGGCGGCGGCCCGCACCCGGCCCAGCACCGCGGCCGTCAGGGCGTCGTCGCTGAGGAACGCGCGGCCCGTCCTGGTCCAGATCGCACCGGGACCGGCCACGCCGAAGCGCTTCTCCAGCGCCGCCTCGTCCCGGGCCACCAGCACCACCGCGCGCGAGCCCATGTGCTTCTCCTCGCACACGACCTGCCGGACGCCGTCCGCCCGGAAGGCGGCGAACGCCTCGTCTGGGTGCTCCAGGAAGCCGTCCCGGCGGGAGGTGGCCGTCGGGGCCATCGTCGGCGGCAGGTAGGCGAGCAGCCGCGGATCCAGCGCGAAGCGGCTCATCACCTCCAGCGCCGCCGCCGCGTTCTCCTCCCGGACGGCGACCCGGCCGTGCAGCCCGGTCTCGACGATCCGCCGGCCCGCCACGTCGGCGAGGTCCAGCGGACGGCCCTCCCGCGCGCCCGGCGCGTCGGTGATCATCGGACGCACCGGCGCGTACCACTCGCGCTCGGCCGCCACGCTCACCAGCTCGCGCTCCGGGTAGCGCAGCGCCGTCAGGCTGCCACCGAACACGGCGCCGGTGTCCAGGCAGATGGTGTTGTTGACGAAGCCCGCCGTCGGCACCGGCGTGTGGCCGTAGACCACCAGCGCCCGGCCCCGGTACTCCTCCGCCCACGGGTAGCGCACCGGCAGGCCGTACTCGTCGGTCTCGCCGGTCGTCTCCCCGTACAGCGCGTGCGAGCGCACCCGGCCGGAGGCCCGGCCGTGGTACTTCTCCGGCAGACCGGCGTGGCACACCACCAGCGCGCCGCCGTCCAGCAGGTAGTGGCTGACCAGGCCGCGCATGAACGCGCGCACCTCGGCCCTGAACTCCTCGCTCTCGCCCGCCAGCTGGTCCAGCGACTCCTGGAGGCCGTGCGAGACGGTGACCTTCTTGCCGTCCATCGCGCGGCCCAGCTTGTTCTCGTGGTTGCCCGGCACGCACAGCGCGTGGCCGGCCGCCACCATGCCCATCACCAGGCGCAGCACGCCGGGGGTGTCCGGGCCGCGGTCGACCAGGTCTCCGACGAAGACGGCGGTGCGGCCGTCCGGGTGCGCGGCGTCCACCGGGCGCCCCTCGGCGTCCCGGGTGAGGACGTAGCCGAGGCGGGTCAGCAGGGTCTCCAGCTCGGATCGGCAGCCGTGGATGTCGCCGACGACGTCGAACGGGCCGGTGAGGTGGCGCAGGTCGTTGTAGCGCTTCTCCAGCTCGATCCCGGCCGCCGCCACCTCCGCCGCGCCGCGCAGGATGTGCACCTTGCGGAAGCCCTCGCGCTCCAACCCGCGCAGGGAGCGCCGAAGTTCGCGGTTCTGGCGGGGGATGACGTGGGGCGGCAGCTGGCGGTCCGGCCGGGTGCGGTTGCGCTCCGCGCAGACACCGGGCGGGACGTCCAGGACGATCGCGATCGGCAGCACGTCGTGGTCGCGCGCGATCTTCACCAGCCGGCGGCGCGCCTCGGGCTGGACGTTGGTCGCGTCCACGACCGTCAGACGGCCGGCGGCGAGGCGCTTGCCGACGATGTAGTGCAGGACGTCGAAGGCCTCGGCGGAGGCCGACTGGTCGTTCTCGTCGTCGGCGACCAGGCCGCGGCAGAAGTCGGAGGAGACGACCTGGGTGGGCAGGAAGTGGCGGCGGGCGAAGGTGGACTTGCCCGAGCCGCTCGTGCCGATCAGGACGACGAGGGAGACGTCCGTGACGGGGAGGCGGCGGGGGGCGGCCGGGACGGACGGTGCTTCGGGGGTCCGTGCCTCGTCGGAGGCCGGGGTTGCTTCGTCGGTCATCGGGGTTCGCCTCCTTCGGGCGTCGGGGTGGTGGTGGCGGTGGTGGTTTCTGTATCGGCGGTGGTGGCGGCGGTGTCGGTGGTGGTGCCGGCGGCGGTGCGGAAGAGGGCCAGCTGGGTCGGCGGGCCGACCTCCGGGTCCTGCGGACCGACCGGGCGCAGCTCGACGGTGTAGCCGTACGCCGAGGCCACCCGCTCGGCCCAGGCCCGGAACTCGGCCCGCGACCACTCGAAGCGGTGGTCCGCGTGCCGGACGGCGCCCGCCGGCAGGCTCTCCCAGCGCACGTTGTACTCCGCGTTCGGCGTGGTCACGACGACCGCGCCCGGACGGGCCGAGCCGAACACCGCGGACTCCAACGCGGGCAGCCGGGGCAGGTCCAGGTGCTCGATCACCTCGCACAGCACCGCCGCGTCGAAGCCCTTCAGCCGCGCGTCCGTATACGTCAGCGCGCCCTGCGCCAGCGTCACCCGGGCCGCCTGCCGCTCCGGCAGTCGCTCCAGGCGCAGCTTGCGGGCCGCCACCCGCAGCGCCCGCACGGACACGTCCACACCGAGGATCCCGGTGAACCGGGCGTCCTTCAGCAGCGCTCCGATCAGCTCGCCCTGGCCGCAGCCGAGGTCGGCGACCTTCGTCGCACCGGTCTCGCGCAGGGCCGCCAGGATCGCGGCGCGGCGCTGCTCGGCGAGGGACGGCTGCTTCCCGGGGGCCGGGGCTTCGGGGTTCTCGGGGTTGCCGGGGTTGCCGGGGTTGCCGGGGTTGCCGGGGTTGCCGGGGTTGCCGGGGTTGCCGGATGCGGGCGCGGTGCCGGTGGGCGCGCCCGGGATCTCCTGGGCGGTCTCGTCGGGCTCGTCGGCGACCGCGTTGTCGATCTCCTCGACCTCGCGGTCGTCCGCCTCCGCGAGACGGGCCAGCTCCAGGCGCTCCATCGCCGCCCTGGTCAGCGACCAGCGCCGCGACAGGTAGCGCCGGGTGATCAGGGCCCGCTCGGGGTGATCGGCCAGCCAGCCCTCCCCCGCGGCCAGCAGCTTGTCCACCTCGTCCGGGGCCACCCAGTAGTGCTTGGCACCGTCCAGCACCGGCAGCAGCACGTACAGCTGATGGAGCGCGTCGGACAGGCGCACGGACTCCGCGGCCAGTTCGATCCGCACGTACCGCGACTCGCCCCACTCCGGGAACGCCTCGTCCAGCGGGACCGCCTCCGCCTCGACCCGCCAGCCCATCGGCTCGAACAGCCGGGCCACCATCTCCGGGCCGCCGCCCTCGCCCACGCCGTTCGCGGGCACCGCGGGCAGCGCGATGCGCAGCGGACGCGCCAGCTCGGGCAGCTCGGGACGGGCCTGGCACACGCCCTTCATCGCCGACCGGAACACCGTCCGCAGCGCCACCGCGAGCAGCGAGGAGGCGGCGTACGGCCGGTCGTTGACGTACTGGGCGAGCGCGAAGTCGGGCGAGCCGCCGCGGCCCTTGCCACGGCCCTTGCGGACCAGCGCGATCGGATCGACGTCCAGCAGCAGCGCCGCCGTGCAGAGCTCGTCCCCCGCCTCCGGGTAGAAGACGTGGGCCTCGCCGTGCGACGTCGTGAACCGCTGGACCTTGCCGGGATGCTTGTGCAGCAGGAACCCGAGATCCGTTGCCGGGCTCTCGGCGCTGCCGGTGGTGGAAATCGACATGAACACCTGCCCGAGTATTGCCGAGCGGTGATCCCCTCGGCACCGGGTTTTCCCAGCCCACGGCCGGTCGGCGACGCCCCGCGCCCGGCGTGTCCGGACGGTGGGCGTTTTCGGCGCCCGGCCCCCGCATTGGTTAACGTGCACGGTGTGACTGCTGAATCCACCACGCTCCCGAACGGCGCCGTCGCCGCCGGTCTGGCCACCATCGCCGCCGACGGAACCGTCCTCGACACCTGGTTCCCCGCCCCCGTCCTGACCACCGAGCCCGGCCCCGCCGGGACCGTCCGGCTCACCGCCGAGCAGGCCGAGGCCGAGCTCGGCACCGGCGCCGCCGAGGCGCTGCGCGCCGACACCCGGCGCGGCGTCGAGGTGGTCGCCGTACGCACCACCATCGCCTCGCTGGACGAGAAGCCGCTCGACACGCACGACGTGTACCTGCGCCTGCACCTGCTCAGCCACCGCCTCGTCCGGCCGCACGGCCAGAACCTGGACGGCATCTTCGGCCTGCTCGCCAACGTCGCCTGGACCAGCATCGGCCCCGTCCCGGTCGACCGGGTCGAGTCGGCCCGCCTCGCCGTCCGCGCGCAGGGCGGCCAGCTCGCCGTGTACGGGATCGACAAGTTCCCGCGGATGACCGACTACGTCGCCCCGTCCGGCGTGCGCATCGCCCACGCCGACCGCGTGCGCCTCGGCGCGCACCTCGCCGCGGGCACCACCGTGATGCACGAGGGCTTCGTCAACTTCAACGCCGGCACCCTCGGCACCTCCATGGTCGAGGGCCGGATCAGCGCGGGCGTCGTCGTCGGCGACCACAGCGACATCGGCGGCGGCGCCTCGATCATGGGCACCCTGTCCGGCGGCGGCAAGCAGGTCGTCTCGGTCGGCGAGCGCTGCCTGCTCGGCGCCAACGCCGGCATCGGCATCTCGCTCGGCAGCGACTGCGTCGTCGAGGCCGGCCTCTACGTCACCGCGGGGACCCGGGTCACCACGCCCGACGGCAAGATCGCCAAGGCCGTCGAGCTGTCCGGCCAGGACAACCTCCTGTTCCGCCGCAACTCCCAGAGCGGCGCCGTCGAGGTCATCGCCCGTTCCGGCTCCTGGGGCGGCCTCAACGCCGACCTCCACGCCCACAACTGAGCCACCCGGCTCCCCTCAGTGCCCCGGCGCCGACTCCCGGCGCTGGGGCACTGTGCTGGGGCACTGTGCTGGGGCACTGTGCTGGGGCTGGGCTGAGCTGTTTTGAGGCTTCGGGGATCGCGTTCTTCCTGGGCCCCTCCCCAGGCCCCCAACCCTTCCTCCTCCACTGCCATCTGAGGCCCACCCCCCACCCCCGCCGCCCCCGCCCGCCACCTACCCTCGATTCCAAACAGCCCTGCGCGTTCCCCTGGGCTGCTCGGCTCCAGGTACACCAGCGCCGAGCAAGCGCCACAGAGCACTCCCCCCAGCGGCTCCAGATCCTCTTCAACGCTGCTGCTCTCCCGCACGGTCTGCGGGATCTCGGCGACGGTGACCGTCGGCATCGGCCGGTCGGCGTCCTCGCCGTCCTCGCGGACCAGCAGGACCATGCTCAGGCAGGCCGCCGTCAGCTCGGGGCCCTCCAGGAAGCTGCGAACGGCCGGGCGGCCGTGGAGCCGGTCGGCGACGGCGTGTGCGGCGGCGTGCTGGGTGGTGGTCATCTCGCCCTCTCGGTCCGTGGAATGGGGCGCCAGTGGCCCGGGGCGCGTGCCGCACAGGAAGTCTGCGAGGTCGACTTCCTGCGCTTACAGGGTGGTGGTCTGAGTGGCGCGGGTGCGGCACTGCGTGAGGGCGGGTTTGATGCGGGGGTCGGGGGTGGGGGAGGCGGCGAGGAGTTCACCGGCGGTGACGAGGGCCGACCAGTAGTGGGAGGGGTTGCCGGTGGTGGGGCGGGGGTGGGTGGCGGCGAGGGAGAGGTAGGCGGCAGTGAGGTTGCCCGTGGTGAACCAGCGGGCGAGGCCGTGCCGGTGGCCGGCGCGGATGCCGCCGAGGGCGTCGATCGCGGTGAGGAAGAGGTCGATGACGGCGAGGTCGCGGGCGTCGAGATCCTTGGGGATGTCGAACACGCCGAGGGCTTCGAGGAGTTCACCGGTGTCGGCCTCGAAGCCGGGGCGGGAGTTGTCGAGCAGGGCGTCGAAGCAGTCGTCGAGCCGGAGCTTGGTGTCGGCGGCCGGGACACCGAGGGCGAGGCAGACCGCGCGGGCGGCACGGAGGGGGTCGCGGGTGCGGCGGGCGAGGATGGCGTAGACCTCGGCGGACGTGGAGCCCGTGTCGAACAGGTGCCGGGCGGCGAGGGAGAGTCGCATGGTTGGCACCCGTTCAGACGGTGAGGAAGGTGGAGGCGAAGGAGGAAGAGGGGGCGACCAGGGCCCACACGAACTTGCCGACGCCGCCGGATCGCGGGCAGCAACCCCAGCGCTCGGCCAGTTCGTTGACGAGGAAGAGGCCGCGCCCGTGCACGTCGGACAGGGAGGGGGAACGGAGGCAGGGGCGCCCGCTGCTCGCGTCGTGGACTTCGAGGCGCAGGCGATCGTTGATGAAGGCGAAGCGGACCTCGATGAGGCGGTCGGTGGGCGCGTCGGAGTGCTGGACGGCGTTGGCGAAGAGTTCGCCAAGGAGCAGCTCGGCGACGTCGGAGTAGCGGTCGCCGGAGGGGAGCGCGGAGAGGTACGCACGGAGCAAGCGCCGGGCCAGGGGCGTGGATTCGGCCCGCGAGTCGAGGCGGGCGGCGAACGTGCGGGGCTGGCGGGTTTTGAGCATGGCGAAGTACCTCAAGGGAAGAGTGCATTCGAATGGAGTGAGCCATGCACTGGGCCTGCTCGGGCGACTGGATGGCGCCGAGGTCGACCCGCCGCTCCCGGGTAATAGACCCGAGCGGCCGGCCGAGCCACCGCTGGTGACTGGCTGATGACGAACAGTCAACATCCCTGCCCTGCAGTCGGCTATGGTCGAGGCGAGCCGGGAAGTTGAAACCCTTGAAACACGCCTGCAAGGGGGAACTGTCGTGCGAACTGGCCGTGAGCCAAACCGCAAGCTCGCCTCATTGATGACCGAAGCCGCTTGGGGGAACGGCGAGCTGGCACGGGCTGTCAACCGGACCGGCACTGAGACCGGGCAACGGCTCAAGTACGACGCCTCGGCCGTCTCTCATTGGCTCGGCGGCACCTCGCCCGCGGCGAAGGCCCTGCCGGTGGTCCTGGAGACGCTGGCGCGGAGGCTCAAGCGGCCGATCACCGCTTTCGAGGCCGGATTCCGCGACGTGCCTGCCAACGTTGACCAGTCGACAGATACGGTGTCAGGGCTGATCGACTTGGGGAGCCTCGATATGGATCCATCCCGGCGCGGAGTCCTCACGGCAGGCCTGTACTCAGTGGCCCTCACCATTCCGGGCTGGCCCGACCTGGCGGGCCGCTTCGAGAGGCGACGGACCAACCCACATCTGCGGATCGGCATGGAGGAGGTCCGGGCGGTCGCCGCGATGACCGAACGGATCAGCGACCTGGACGATCAGTTCGGCGGCCGGATGGCCCGCCCGATGGCCGCCTCGTTCCTGGTCAACACAATTGCCCCGTACCTGCAGGCGGACGCCACCGAGGATGTCCGCAAGGCGATGCTGTCGGCCGCCGCCGACCACTGCTACCTGACCGGCTACATGGCCATGGACGAACGCCATGATGCCCTGGCCCAGCGCTACTACATGAAGGCCCTGGAACTGGCCGGGCACGCGGGCGATCACCTCACGTACTGCACCACCCTGCGCGGCATGAGCGTGCAGGCCGTCGACCTCGGCCACGGCAGTACCGCCATGCGGTTCGCGGACGCCGCCTCGGCCGCCTCCCCGCAGGCCGGCCCCCGCATGAGGGCCTTCCTCGCCGGCCAACAGGCCCACGCCAGCGCCCAGACCGGAGACAAGGCCGGAGCCCTGTACCACCTGCGTCTAGCGGAAGTTGCGATGGAGCAGGCCGAGTCCAAGGCGAAGGCGTTCGGCTCCTATGATCCGTCCTCCCTTGCGTACCACGAGGCCAAGGTCCGCTGGGAGCTCGGGGACAAGACTGGCGCCATCGCTGCGATGGAGGCGTCCGACCGCCTGCGGTACTCCGTGTACGTGCGCAATCGGGTGCGGATGACGGGCATGCTCGCAGAGTGGAAGTTGCAGGCCGGCCGCCTCGAAGAAGCCTGCGCGGACTGGCATCGCGCTCTCGACGACTACCCGACTGTCCAGTCCGGCCGGGCCGACGACCGCTTCCGCTCGATGATGGCCATGATCAAGCCTTACCAGGGCAACCGGTACGCACGTGACCTGTGCGACCGTGCTCGACCGATGGCGAAGGCGGCCTGACCGGAAACGGGCACGTTGTCCGAGGCTCCGCTACCCCATCGATGGGGTAGCGGAGCCATTTGGTTACTTCTGGGCGTTGGCGCGGCGAGTGGGCTCCGCCATCGTCGGGCCCTCCGGCCAGGGGAGAGGTCCGAAGGGGCCGCTGATGCCCACCCCAGCGTAGAAGTGGAGACACCAATGCCCGTGCAGGAACGCGTCATCCAGATCCGCCGCCCCTACCTCAACCTGATCGCCGATGGCACCAAGACGATCGAGGTGCGCGTCGGCTATCCGAGTATGAGAAATGGCGATGTGCTTCTCCAGGGCCCCGGGGGCGGCCCCCCCCGCGCCGGGGGGCCCCCCGTGTGCCCGGCCGGGGGCGGAGTGG
>NZ_JBHVPD010000135.1:0-291 GCF_042887525.1 Kitasatospora sp. NPDC057936 | reverse complement strand
ACCCGTTTTTGACATTGGGCGTTGTGCTCCCCCCGGCCCGGGGCGCCGCCCCGCGCGCCCCCGGGGCCCAACTTTTGCCCCTCTCGCTCTTCTCTGGGCCCCACCCCCCTCCCGCCCTCTCGCCGCCCGCCCATGCCCGTGCCCCAAGGGCCTCGCCCTTTGCCCTGACCCCTGGCCCCGGCCTGGGGGGGGGGGGGGGGGGGGGCCCCCCCCCCCCCCCCCCCCCCGGGCCCCCCAACCCCGGGGCGTTTTAAACAAAACCAGACCCCCACCACGCCCGATAAAGAGGGT
>NZ_JBHVPD010000134.1:0-23539 GCF_042887525.1 Kitasatospora sp. NPDC057936 | reverse complement strand
CCACCGGGATCACCGGGGTGCGCGGCCCGTCGCCGTGCGGGTGGAACGGTCAGCCCAGGCCGCCCGGCAGGGCGCCGGTCAGCCCGCCGATGGGGGTCTTGTCGAGGCCGGGGATGCTCGGCACCGCGGCGCGCGTCTGGGTGACGCCAGCGACCGGAGCGGCCTCCGCGGGCGCGGCCGGAGCGGGGGCGGCCTGCCCGGCGCTCGGGGCCAGCGGGCCGAGGGTGCCGGTGACCTTGTCGCCGCCGGGCAGCTTGTTGGCGGTGTCGGTGACCGCGCCGGTGACCGCGGGGTTCTGCAGCGCCGTGGTGGGCAGCCCGACGCCGCCGGGCGCGGGGGCGTCCGCGGACGCGGTGCCGACGCCGACCGCTGCGATGGCGATGCCGAGCGCCGCGGTGCCGGCGGCCTTGAGAGCCTGCTTCATGAATTCGTCCCCTTGAGTCCTCGTCGGTGGCCGACGCGACACGCGGGAACGGACGGCCGAGCGTCCGCCACGGCCTGTCGGCGATGACTGGCACACCGTAGTGAGCCGGTCGTGCGAGGACCAAAAGGCGTTCACTCACCCGAGTGAGTAGTCGGATGAACGCCAACTGCCCTGCGAGGCAGCGGCGTTCATCCGGGACTCACCCCCAGGCCGCTCCGGACCCGATCAGCCCTGGCCGCCGCCCGTGCTGAACAGCCACTCGGCCTTGAGCTCGGCGTAGCCCGGCTTGATCACGTCGCTGATCATCGCGAGCCGCTCGTCGAACGGCAGGAACGCCGACTTCATCGCGTTCACCGTGAACCACTCCATGTCGCCCAGCGTGTAGCCGAAGGCGTCCACCAGGTGGCCGAACTCCTGGCTCATGCTGGTGCCGCTCATGAGGCGGTTGTCGGTGTTCACGGTGACCCGGAACTTCAGCCGGCTGAGCAGCCCGATCGGGTGCTCGGCGTACGAGACCGCGGCGGCCGTCTGGAGGTTGGAGGTCGGGCACATCTCCAGCGGGATGCGCTTGTCGCGCACGTACGCGGCCAGGCGGCCGAGCTCGACGCTGCCGTCCTCGTTCACCGTGATGTCGTCGACGATCCGCACGCCGTGGCCGAGCCGGTCGGCGCCGCAGCACTGCAGGGCCTCCCAGATCGACGGCAGGCCGAAGGCCTCGCCCGCGTGGATGGTGAAGTGGTTGTTCTCGCCCTTGAGGTAGTCGAAGGCGGCCTGGTGGCGGGTGGGGGGGTAGCCGGCCTCGGCGCCCGCGATGTCGAAGCCGACGACGCCCGAGTCCCGGTGGCGGTTGGCCAGCTCGGCGATCTCCTGCGAGCGGGCGGCGTGCCGCATCGCGGTGATCAGGGTGCCGATGCGGATGCGGTGGCCGGCCGCGCGGGCGTTGGCCTCGCCGAGGCGGAAGCCCTCCTGGACGGCCTCGACGACCTCGTCCAGGCTCAGGCCGGCCTCCAGGTGCTGCTCGGGGGCGTAGCGGACCTCGGCGTAGACGACGCCGTCGGCGGCCAGGTCCTCGGCGCAGTCCGCGGCGACCTTGATCAGGGCGTCCCGGGTCTGCATGACGGCGCAGGTGTGCGCGAACGTCTCCAGGTAGCGGACGAGCGAGCCGGAGTCGGCGGCCTCGCGGAACCACTCGCCGAGTTCCTTGGGGT
This sequence comes from Kitasatospora sp. NPDC057936, assembly GCF_042887525.1. Taxonomy (NCBI): domain Bacteria; kingdom Bacillati; phylum Actinomycetota; class Actinomycetes; order Kitasatosporales; family Streptomycetaceae; genus Kitasatospora; species Kitasatospora sp. NPDC057936. The sequence continues at coordinate 21,907 of NZ_JBHVPD010000134.1, read as the reverse complement.
CGGTGGTGGGAAGGCCCGCGTAGCCGACGGCGGCGGCCAGCTCGACGATGGTCTCCGGGCGCAGCCCGCCGTCGAGGTGGTCGTGCAGGAGCACCTTCGGCGCGCGGCGGATCTGGTCGGGGGTGGGGATGCGCGGGCCGGTGCCCGCGGTGGTGACAGGGATCTGCTTCTCCATTGCGGAAATATAGACCCTACGCGCGTAGACCCACCACTCCCCACACGGCCGGTTCGCCGAAAGTCCACCGGGAATTCCACCGCTCGGGTCAGTCCCGTCCCATATCCCGGGACAAAGCGAGATCGGCAACCCCCCCTCCCGCGGAGTTCGCCGCACCCCGCCCCGCGGTTCAGCGCGGGAATCCGCGGGTTTCAGTCGTGTTCGAGCAGCCGCCCGCGCCGCGACAGCACGAAGTCCCGGAACGCCCGCACCGGCGGCGTCAGCGGCCGCCCCGCCGCCCAGGCCAGCCCGATCGCCCGCCGGGTCCGCGGCGCCGTCACCTCCAGCTCCACCACCCCCGGCCGCGGCACCAGCGCCGGCGGCAGCAGCGCCACCCCGAGCCCGGCCGCCACCAGCCCGCGCAGCGTCTCCGCCTCCTCCCCCTCGAAGGCCAGCCGCGGCACGAACCCGGCCTCCGCGCAGAACCCGTCCGTGATCGCCCGCAGCCCGTACCCCTCCTCCAGCCCGACGAACGTCTCCTCCGCCACCTCCGCGAGCCGGATCCGCCGCCGCCCGGCCAGCCGGTGGTCCTCCGGGACGACCAGGTGCAGCCGCTGCTCGTCCAGCGGGCGGGCGGCGAAGGCCGGGTCGTCGGGCAGCGGCGCCACCAGGCACAGGTCCAGCTCGCCGTCCAGCAGCCGCTCCAGCATCGCGCCGACGTAGTCCTGCACCAGCTGGAACCGCACCTGCGGGTGCGCCACCCGGAAGTCCCGCAGCAGCGCGGGGACGGCGTCCGTCCCCATCGTGTGCAGGAAGCCGAACGCCACCCGCCCGACCGACGGGTCCGCCTCCGCCCGGGCCGCCTCGGCGCCGCGCTCGACCTCGGCCAGCGCCCGCTCCACCGAGGCCAGCAGCAGCCGCCCCGCCCTGGTCAGCCGGACCGTCCGGCCCTGACGGGCCAGCAGCTCCACCCCCAGCTCCTCCTCCAGCCGCGCCACCGACCGCGACAGCGTCGGCTGCGGCATGCCGAGCACCGCCGCCGCCTGCGTCACGTGCTCCAGCCGGGCCACGGCCGCGAACTGGGCCAGCCGCGGCGCCAGTTGAACGGCCGGCAGGCCGGGCCCCAGCTCGGCCGGCCGGTACCGGGGCTGCTCCGTGCCGTTCGCCGCTTCCTCCGCGGTCATCCCGCCACCATCCTCGACTCATGCGCCAGTGCATCGATCATCCAGTGTTCATGCATTGGACGCATCAACCCGGCAGGCCTAACGTCGACGTCATGCAGCCCGCCGATACCAGGGCATCCGTGCCCGCCCCGGATGCCTCCGCCGCCCGCGTCCCGACCCACGACGACCGCCACCGCCCCGGCCAGCGCGCGTTCCGCCGCGCCAACCTCGCCCTGTTCGCCGCCGGGGTCGCCACGTTCGTCCTGCTCTACTCCACCCAGGGCCTGCTGCCGGTCCTCTCCGCCGACCTCGACCTCACGCCCGGTCAGGCCAGCTGGACCGCTTCCGCCGCCACCCTCGGACTCGCCCTCGGACTCCTGCCCGCGAGCGCGCTGTCCGACCGGTACGGCCGCACCGCCGTGATGACGGCCTCCACGCTCGCCGCCTCCGCCCTCGCCCTCGCCCTGCCGTCCGCGCCCGACCTCACCACGCTCGTCGTCCTGCGCGTCCTCCAGGGCGCCGCCCTCGCCGGGCTCCCCGCCACGGCGATGGCCTACCTCGCCGAGGAGGTCCACCCGAGCGCGCTGGCCTCCGCGATGGGCCTGTACGTGGCCGGCAACAGCATCGGCGGCATGGGCGGCCGACTGCTGTCCGGCTGGACCGCCGCCGCGTTCGGCTGGCGCTGGGGCCTCGCCGCCTCCGCCGTCCTCGCGCTGCTCGCGGTGCTCGCGTTCCGGCTGCTCATCCCCGCCGCCCGGCACTTCACCCCGGCCCCGGTGGACCCGCGCGCCCTCGCCCGGACCGTCGGACGGCACCTGCGCAACCCGCTGCTGGTCCGGCTGTACGCGCTCGGGCTGCTGTTCATGGCCGTGTTCGGCGCGGTCTACAACACCGTGGGCTACCGGCTGATCGGCGCCCCCTTCCACCTGCCGGAGTCGGTCGCCGCCTCGATCTTCGTCGTCTACCTGGTCGGCACCGGCACCTCGGCCGCCGCCGGCCGGCTCTCCGGCCGCCTGGGCCGGCGCGGCGCCCTCTACGTCTCCATCGGCGTGACGGCCGCCGGGCTCCTGCTGTCCCTGGCCGACTCCCTGGTCTGCGCCCTGCTCGGCCTGGTCCTGATCACCGCCGGCTTCTTCGCCGGCCACGCCACCGCCTCGTCCGCCGTCGGCCGCACCGCGACGGAGGGCCGCACCCAGGCCTCCGCCCTCTACCTGATCGCCTACTACCTGGGCAACAGCCTCGGCGGCACGATCGGCGCCGACGCCTACCACGCCACCGGCTGGCCCGGCGCCGCCACCGTGGGCCTCACCGCGATGACCCTCGCCGCCACCGTCACCCTCTACGCCACCCGGCAGGCATGTACCACCCGCCGAGCAGTCCCGAGCTCTTGACAGTCGGCGCCGATAGACTCCGGAACATGAGCATCGATCCGGCTACGTACGCCCGGCTGCGGGAGATCGCCGACCAACTGCCCCAGATTCCGGGAATAGGGAAGATCGAAATCGCCAACGGCGCGATCGTGATGATGATGTCGCCGGTGAAGCGCCACGAACTCGCCGTGCTGCGCATCTCCCGACAGCTCAATGCCCAGTTGCCGGACACGAATCCCGGCCACATCGCCTACCACGGCGCGGATCTTGAGGACGCGGGGCTCGGCCAGCTACGCAACCCGGACGTGATGGTCTTCCCCGAAGCGACCCTGGAGGGGGAGCAGCCGGCAGTTCTCCCGCACGAGGTGCTGCTCGTCGTGGAGATCGTCTCCAAGTCCAACCCCAACAACGACTACCACAACAAAGTCCGCGACTACTCGGCCATGGGCATCCCGTTCTACCTGATCATCGATCCCCGCGACGGCACCGGCATCGTGCACTCGGAGCCCGGCTACGAGTCCCGCGAGAAGTTCAACTTCGGAGACAAGATCACCGTCGGCCCCTGGACCCTCGACACCAGCGGTCTGCTCACCTACGGCTGACACCCGCCCGACCTGCTGTAGGTTCCTTCGGTCAGTTCGTACGAACAGCAGCGGAATCCGCCACGGCCACCTTCCTCAAGACCGTCCTCGCCGCGGCCGAACAGTCGCCGCACAGCGGAGAACGAGCAGGGCCCTGGCGGCACCGCTCCGCCAGGGCCCTCCGCACGACTACGCGATGCGGTCGAGGACGATCGGGTTCGCGGTGAACGCGGTGCCCTCGGGGGCGACCTCGATGCCGCCGGCGAGGGCCTCGATGGCGTACTCGAAGCGCTCGGGGGTGTCGGTGTGCAGGGTCAGCAGCGGCTGGCCGGCCACGACGGTGTCACCGGGCTTGGCGTGCATCTCGATGCCCGCGCCGGCCTGCACCGGGTCCTCCTTGCGGGCGCGGCCGGCGCCCAGGCGCCAGGCGCTGACGCCGACGGCGTACGCGTCGAGCGTGGTGAGCACGCCGGAGGCGGGGGCCGGGATGACGTGCTGCTCGCGGGCGACCGGCAGCGGCGCGTCGACGTCGCCGCCCTGGGCGGTGATCATGCGGCGCCAGTGGTCCATCGCCGAGCCGTCGCGCAGCGCGTCCGCCGGGTCCTTGCCGTGCACGCCGGCCGCGGCGAGCATCTCGCGGGCGAGCGCGAGGGTGAGCTCGACGACGTCGGCCGGGCCGCCGCCCGCCAGCACCTCGACCGACTCGCGGACCTCCAGCGCGTTGCCGGCGGTGAGGCCGAGCGGGGTCGACATGTCGGTGAGCAGGGCGACGGTGTTGACGCCGGCGGTGGTGCCGAGGCCGACCATGGTGCGGGCGAGCTCGCGGGCGTCGTCGAGGTTCTTCATGAACGCGCCGGAGCCGACCTTGACGTCGAGGACGAGCGCGCCGGTGCCCTCGGCGATCTTCTTGGACATGATCGAGGAGGCGATCAGCGGGATGGCCTCGACCGTGCCGGTGACGTCGCGCAGCGCGTACAGCTTCTTGTCGGCGGGCGCGAGGCCGTCGCCGGCGGCGCAGATGACGGCGCCGGCGCCGCGCAGGACGTCCATCATCTCGTCGTTGGAGAGCAGCGCGCGCCAGCCGGGGATGGACTCCAGCTTGTCGAGGGTGCCGCCGGTGTGGCCGAGGCCGCGGCCGGAGAGCTGCGGGACGGCGGCGCCGCAGGCGGCGACGAGCGGGGCGAGCGGGAGGGTGATCTTGTCGCCGACGCCGCCGGTGGAGTGCTTGTCGCTGGTGGGCAGCGGGAGCGAGGAGAAGTCCATCCGGACGCCGGAACGGATCATGGCCTCGGTCCAGCGGCTGATCTCGCGCGGCTTCATGCCGTTCAGCAGGATGGCCATGGCCAGGGCGGACATCTGCTCGTCGGCGACCTCGCCGCGGGTGTAGGCGTCGATGACCCAGTCGATCTGAGCGTCGCTCAGCTCTCCGCGGTCGCGCTTGGTCCTGATGACGGAGATGGCGTCCATGCGTGCTCCAAGAGGGGATTCAAAAAGCGAAGAGTGTCGCGAGATGACCGGGTTGCGGCCCACTCGCGACACTCTACGCGCGTAACAAATGCAGATGCTAGAGCCGCTCCGGCCCGAACGCGTCGGGCAGGACCTCGCTCATCGGCTTCACGCCGGAGGCCAGGTCGACCAGCAGGTCGGGCCCGCCGTGCTCGTACAGCAGCTGGCGGCAGCGCCCGCACGGCATGAGCAGCTCGCCGGAGCCGTCCACGCAGGTGAACGCGGTCAGCCGGCCGCCGCCACTGGCGTGCAGCGCGGACACCAGCCCGCACTCGGCGCACAGTCCGAGCCCGTACGAGGCGTTCTCGACGTTGCAGCCGGTGACCAGCCGCCCGTCGTCCACCAGCGCGGCCGCGCCGACCGGGAACTTGCTGTACGGCGCGTACGCGCGGGTCATGGCCTCGCGCGCGGCGTCGCGCAGCCGCTCCCAGTCGATCACGGGGGCCGTCACTTGCCCTGGCCCTTGCGGTAGATCTGGCCGTCCGCCTTCGGCATCCGCAGGCGCTGCGAGGCCAGCGAGAGCACCACGAGGGTGATCACGTACGGCGTCGCGACGATCAGCGGGCGCTGCACCTCGTCGGTCAGCGCGTACCAGGCGCCGAGGCCGCCGGCGACCACCAGCGAGATCACCACGGCGGTGTACTTGCGGCGGTACAGCTGCCACAGCGCGAGGAGGCCCATCGCGATGGAGACGGTCAGGATCAGCACGTGCACCGACTGCGGGTCACGCAGCTGGAGGCTGTCGGTGAAGCCGAACAGCCCGGCGCCCATGGAGAGCCCGCCCGGCATCCAGTTGCCGAAGATCATCGCCGCGAGGCCGATGAAGCCGCGGCCGTTGGTCTGGCCGTCCTTGTAGAAGTGCGCGGCGACCAGCGAGAGGTACGCGCCGCCGAGGCCCGCGAAGGCGCCGGAGGCCATGACCGCCAGGTACTTGTACTTGTAGACGTTGACGCCCAGCGACTCGGCCGCGGTCGGGTTCTCACCGCAGGAGCGCAGTCGCAGGCCGAACACCGTGCGCCAGAGCGCGAAGTAGCTGACCACGATCAGCGCACCGGCCAGGACCACGACCACCGAGATGTTGGTGACCATGCCGCCGACCACGCCGGCGACGTCCGAGACGAAGAACCAGTGGTGCTTCTCGATGCCGTCCAGCCAGGGCGACAGACCCGGGATGGTGATGTACGGCAGCGGGTCGGCCGGCGGGGACTGGTTGGCGCCGGCACCGACGGCGACGTAGTCCTTGTAGTAGATCCGGTTGACGTACGCGCAGATGCCGGGGATCAGCAGGTTGATGCCGACGCCGGAGACGATGTGGTCGACGCCGAAGGTCACGGTGATGACCGCGTGCAGCAGGCCGCCGAGGGCGCCGCCCGCCATGCCGGCCAGCAGGCCGACCCACGGGTTCACCAGGTAGCCGGCCCAGGCACCGCAGAAGGTGCCGGCGACCATCATGCCTTCGAGGCCGATGTTGACCACGCCGGCCCGCTCGGACCACAGACCGCCGAGACCGGCCATGCCGATCGGCACGGCGGCGCTGAGCGCGGCGGTGATCTGACCGGAGGAGGTCAGCGAGTGGTTGCCGGTGGCCATGCCCACGGCGGAGAAGAGCGCGAGGGCGCCGGCGATCAGCAGCAGCACGACCGGCCAGGACAGCTTGCGCTTCTTGGCGGGCGCACCGGGCGCCTTGGGACGAGCGGCAGCGGTGGCCGTGCTCATGCCGACACCTCCTTCTTCTCCGTGGCCGCGAGCTGGGCGGCGAGCTGGGCGCCGACCTTCTGCTGCTGGCGCTTCAGGCCGTAGCGGCGCACGAGCTCGTACGCGACGACGACGCAGATGACGATGGTGCCCTGCATGACCGCGACGATCTCGAACGGGAAGCCGCCGTTCAGCGGCAACTGCGAGCCGGTGGCGTCCAGGAACGCGAACAGCAGCGCCGCGAAGGCCATGCCGAGCGGGCTGTTGCGGCCCAGCAGCGCGACCGAGATCCCGAGGAAGCCGAGACCGGCCTGGAAGCTCTGGCCGAAGTAGAACGAGTTCTGCAGCAGTTCGGGCAAGCCGATCAGACCGGCGATGGCGCCGGAGACGGCCATCGAGATCATGACCATCCGCTTGACGTTCACGCCCGACGCGGTCGCGGCGCTCTCCGAGCGGCCGGTGGCGCGCAGGTCGAAGCCGAAGCGGGTGCGGGTCAGCACGAACTGGAAGACCACGCCGACCAGGATCGCGATGAACAGGAAGCCCCAGAGGTCGCCGCCGGCCGTGTTGATCGAGAAGAAGTGGCTGGACTGCGAGACCGGGCTGGTCTGGATCGAGTTGCTGGTGCTGCTGACCTTCGGGGCGAAGATGCCCGGGACGAGGAGCAGACCGACGATCGCGATCGAGATGGCGTTCAGCATGATGGTCGCGATGACCTCGCTGACGCCGCGGAAGACCTTCAGCGCACCGGCGATCGCCGCGTACAGGCCACCGGCCAGCATGGCGGTGATCAGCAGCAGCGGGATCTGGATGAACGACGGCAGGTCGATCTGGCTGCCGACGTACGCCGTGAACAGCGCCGCGACGCGGTACTGGCCCTCGACGCCGATGTTGAACAGGTTCATCCGGAACCCGAACGCGGCGGCCGCGGCGGCCAGGTAGTAGGTGGTGGCCCGGTTGAGGATCGCCACCTGGCCGTCCGACTTGGTGGCGTACGTGATCATCACGTTCCACGCGTCGAACGGGTTCTTGCCCGAGGTCGCCAGCAGGATCGAGCAGATCGTCACCGAGAGCAGGACCGCGAGCACCGGCGCCGCCAGTGCGAACACGATCCGCTCACCGCTGATCCGCTGCGCCAGACTGCGCTTGGCGGCAGGGGGGTTGGGACTGGTCATGTGGGTTACTCCCCCGCCTCGGCGTCGTCGGCGGTGTCGGTGTGCGGGTGCGCGTCCTCGACCGTGGTGCCCTCGGCCGCGACGGCCTGCGCGGCGGCGACGGCCTCCGGGTCGGACTCCAGGTGGCCGCGGGCCGCACCGGTCATCGCGGTGCCCAGGTCCTCGGCGGTGACGGTGGCCGGGTCGGCGTCGGCGACCAGGCGGCCGCGGTAGATGACCCGGATGGTGTCGGAGAGGCCGATGAGCTCGTCCAGGTCGGCGGAGATCAGCAGCACGGCCAGGCCGTTGCGCTGCGCGACCCGGATGTGCTCCCAGATCTGCGCCTGCGCGCCGACGTCCACGCCGCGGGTGGGGTGCGCGGCGATCAGCAGCTTGGGCTCGTGGGCCATCTCGCGGCCGATGATCAGCTTCTGCTGGTTGCCGCCGGAGAGGGAGGCCGCGGTGACCTCGATGCCCGGGGTGCGGACGTCGAACTCCCGGACGATGCGCCAGGTGTCCTGCCGGGCCCCGGCCGGGTCGAGCAGCGGGCCGTTGGAGTTCGGCTTCTCGGTGACGTGACCGAGGATCCGGTTCTCCCAGAGCGGGGCCTCCAGCAGCAGGCCGTGGCGGTGGCGGTCCTCGGGGATGTAGCCGATGCCGGCCTCGCGACGGGCGCGGGTGAGGCTGCCGGACAGGTCCTTGCCGTCGAGGGTGACGGTGCCGGCGTCCAGCGGGAGCATGCCCATGATGGCCTCGACCAGTTCGGCCTGGCCGTTGCCCTCGACACCGGCGATGCCGAGGACCTCGCCCTTGCGGATGGTCAGCGAGATGTCGTCGAGGACGACGCGCTCGATGCCCTCGGCGTCGGTCTTGGCGATCCGCAGGCCCTGGACGTCCAGCATCTCGGTGCTGGTGACGGTCGACTCGCGGCTCTCCGGGGAGGGCAGCTCGGCGCCGACCATCATCTCGGCGAGCTGGCGGGCGGTCACGGACTTCGGGTCCGCGTCGCCGACCGTGGTGCCGCGGCGGATGACGCTGATCGCGTCGGCGACCGCGAGCACCTCGTGCAGCTTGTGCGAGATGAAGATGACGGTGACGCCCTCGGACTTCAGCTCCCGCAGGTTGTCGAACAGCGCGTCGACCTCCTGCGGGACGAGGACGGCGGTGGGCTCGTCGAGGATCAGGATCCGGGCGCCGCGGTAGAGCACCTTGAGGATCTCGACGCGCTGGCGGTCGGCGACGCCGAGGTCCTCGACCAGCGCGTCCGGGCGCACGCCCAGACCGTACTGGTCCGAGATCTCCTTGATCTTCGCCTTGGCCTTGGCGCCGATGCCGTAGAGGCTCTCGCCGCCGAGGACGACGTTCTCCCACACCGTGAGGTTGTCGGCGAGCATGAAGTGCTGGTGCACCATGCCGATGCCGCGGGCGATGGCGTCGCCCGGGGAATTGAACTCGCACTGCTCGCCGTTGATCGCGATGGTGCCCTCGTCCGGCTTCTGCATGCCGTAGAGGATCTTCATCAGCGTCGACTTGCCGGCGCCGTTCTCGCCCATGAGGGCGTGCACGGTGCCACCGCGGACGGTGAGGTTGATGTCGTGGTTGGCCACGACTCCGGGGAAGCGCTTGGTGATACCGCGCAGTTCGACGGCCGTAGTCGCCGTCCCCGCGCTGGGGGTTCCGTCCTTGCGCAGGGGGACGGGGTCGGATGCGGTGATGGCGATCTCCTGGTGGTCTGGAGGCGCGTCGTTGCGCTGGGAGGGCCAAAAGGGGGGAACGGGGAAGTGAGGGGGGACGGAAGGGGGCCCGGGGGTACGCGTTGAGCGCACCCTGCCGGGCCCCTCCCGTGTTGCTGTGCCCATCATCGCGCTGCCGGGCAGGCGGCAGCCGCTACGACGTCCGGGCCGCGCGGCGCCTTACTGGGCGGGCGCGGTCGGGACGGTGGTGGCGCCGGTCTTGATCGCGTTGGCGGCGGCGTCCAGCTGGGTCTTGATGTCGTCGATCTTGCCACCGGTGGTGGCGAGCTGGACACCGTCGGCCTTCAGGTCGAAGAGCTTGGTGCCGGTGAACGGGGCACCCTGCTTGACCGACTGGATGTACGAGAACACCGCGTTGTCGACGTTCTTCACCATCGAGGTGAGGATGCTGTTCTTGTACTTCGCCAGGGCCGGCTGGGTGGCCTGGTCGGAGTCGACGCCGATGGCCAGGGCGCCCTGCTTGTTGGCGACGGCCTCGATGGCGCCGTTGCCGGAGGAGCCGGCGGCGGAGTAGATGACGTCCGCGCCCTTGTCGAGCTGGCCCTGCGCGGCCTCCTTGCCCTTGTCGGGCGAGGCGAAGCCGGAGAAGTCCGGGGGCGTGGTGAGGTAGGTGACCTCGACCGGCATCTGCGGGTCGACGGACTTGACGCCCGCGCGGTAACCGGCCTCGAACTTCTTGATCAGCTCGGTCTGCACACCACCGATGAAGCCGACGTGCTTGGTCTTGGTCTTCAGCGCGGCGGCCACACCGGCGAGGTAGGAGCCCTCCTGCTCGGCGAAGACCAGCGAGGTGACGTTGGCCGGCTGGGCGTCGTCGTGCGAGTCGATGATCGCGAACTTGACGTCCGGGTTGTCCTTGGCGATCTTGTTGACGGCCGGCTGGTACACGAACCCGACCGCGATGACGGTCTTGTAACCGGCGTCGATCAGGTTCTTGAGGCGGGTCTCCTTGTCCGCCTCGGCCTCGCCGGCCTTGGCCTCGGCCTCGGTGACCGAGACGCCGAGGTCGGACTTGGCCTTGTCGAGACCGCGGGCGGCGGAGTCGTTGAACGACTGGTCGCCACGGCCGCCGATGTCGTAGGCCATACCGACCTTGAGGCCGCCGTCGGAGGACGAGCCGGAGGAGGTGTTGTCAGTGCTCTTTGCGCCGCAAGCGGCGAGCGAGGCCATGCCCAGGGAACCCGAGAGCACAACCGCGGCGAGCTTCATTGAACGGCGCAAGGGAGTTTCTCCTTCTCACACGCACCCGATTAGCGTGGTCGGACGCCACCGTAACGCGCGTAGAACACGGTTGTGTTACGGGGTGCCGGAGCATTCGGGTTGTTATCAAACCGTGGTCTGACGGTCGCCCCGAGGCCCATTTCCCGTGCGCGGACGGTGATCCGGAACTGGTGCGCTCCAGTTTACGGAACTGCGCCGAAACCCCGGATCCCGACGTCTCCGCCACGCGACGGCCGCACGCGCGCGGATGCGGGTCAGCTCCCGTCGACCTCCAGCGCCAGCGCCGCGAACAGTTCCGCACCGATCCCGATCGCCCGCTCGTCCACGTCGAAGCGGCCCTGGTGCAGGTCGCGGACGGAGGTGTCGCCGGGGGCGCGGACGCCCAACCGGGCCAGCGCGCCCGGGGCGTGCTCCAGGTACCAGGAGAAGTCCTCGCCGCCCAGGCTCTGTTCGGTGCTCTCGACCACCTGCTCGCCGCCCCGGCCGAACCGGGCCGTCATGGCCTCGTCCAGGAGGGCGACGGAGACCGCCTCGTTCACCACCGGCGGCACCCCGCGGTGGTAGTCGAGCGTCCACTTCGCCCGGTAGGTCTCGGCGACCTTGGCGATCAGGTCGTGCAGGACGTCCGGCGCCTCCCGCCAGCCGTCCAGCTCCAGGCAGCGGATGGTGCCCTCCAGTTCGGCGTGCTGCGGGATGACGTTGGGCGCGGAGCCGGAGGCGATCCGGCCCCAGACCAGGCTGACGCCCCACCGCGGGTCCATCCGGCGGGCGAACGCGGCCGGCAGGTCGGCGGCCATCCGGGCGATCGCGGTCACCAGGTCGGTGGTCAGGTGCGGCCGGGCGGTGTGCCCGCCGGGGCCGTCCAGGTGGAGCACCAGGCGGTCGCAGGCGGAGGTGATGGCCCCGGTGCGCAGCGCGATGCGGCCCACCTCGACCTTCGGGTCGCAGTGCACGGCGAAGATCCGCTCGACGCCGTCCATCCCGTCGGCCTTGATGACGTCCAGCGCGCCGCCGGGCATGACCTCCTCGGCCGGCTGGAATACCAGCCGGACCGGGCGGCGCAGCTCGCCGCTGCGGGCGGCGTCGGCCAGCACCAGCGCGGTGCCGAGCACGACCGCGGTGTGCACGTCGTGGCCGCAGGCGTGGGCCCGGCCGGGGACGGTCGAGCGGTAGGGGACGTCGGTCTTGGCGTCGTCGATCGGCAGCGCGTCGATGTCGGCGCGGAAGGCGAGGATCCCGGTGCCGGGGGCCGTCCCGGCGGGGACGATGTCGACGATCAGGCCGGTGCCGCCGGGCAGCACCCGGGGGGTGAGACCGGCCGCCACCAGCCGGTCGCGGATCAGGCCGGTGGTGCGGAACTCCTGGCGGCCCAGCTCCGGGTGCCGGTGCAGATCGCGGCGGAAGGCGATCAGCTCTGGCTCCAGCCTCCTGACCCGGGCGCGCAGTTCGGCGGCGGGACGGGCAGCGGACAGAGTGGCGCCCGGCTGAGCGGGCTCAGGACGGTTCATCTCCCCAAGGATAGGCCTGTCGGGGGTTCTTGGCCCGACTTCCGGAAAATTAGTCCCCGGATGGGCGCATACCGGCCGGACAGGTGGGTATGACATCTCGTTTCAGCCGCCTTCCCCGGGTTGCTTGTCCTGTGCAACGATCACCCGGGGCGGCGGTCACGGCCTTTGCGTGTTTGACGGATAGTCAGAAGCGTTCCACCGGCGCGTACGTGCCCCACACCTCGCGCAGCGCGTCGCACACCTCGCCGACGGTAGCGCGGGCCGCCAGCGCGTCCTTCATGGGATAGAGCACGTTCTCCCCTCCTTCGGCGGTCCGACGCAGCGCGTTCAGCGTCCGGTCCACCGCGCTCGCGTCGCGCTCGGCGCGCAGCCGGGCGAGGCGCCCGGCCTGCTGCCGCTCGATCGCCGGGTCCACCCGCAGCGGCTGGTACGGCTCCTCGGCGTCCAGCTGGAAGCGGTTGACGCCGACCACCGTCCGCTCGCCGGCGTCGGTCTCCTGCTGGACGCGGTAGGCGGTGCGCTCGATCTCCGCCTTCTGGTAGCCGCTCTCGATCGCGGCCACCGCACCGCCCAGCTCCTCCACCCGGGCCATCAGGGCGAGGGCGGCGGCCTCCACCTCGTCGGTCAGCGACTCGACGACGTAGGAGCCGGCGAACGGGTCGACGGTGGCGGTCACGTCGGTCTCGAACGCGAGGACCTGCTGGGTGCGCAGGGCGAGCCGGGCGGCCTTCTCGGTGGGCAGCGCGATCGCCTCGTCGAAGCTGTTGGTGTGCAGCGACTGGGTGCCGCCGAGCACCGCGGCGAGCGCCTGCACCGAGACCCGGACGAGGTTCACCTCGGGCTGCTGGGCGGTGAGCTGCACCCCGGCGGTCTGGGTGTGGAAGCGCAGCATCTGCGAGCGGGGGTCACGGGCGCCGAACTCCTGGCGCATCACCCGGGCCCAGATGCGGCGCGCGGCGCGGAACTTGGCGACCTCCTCCAGCAGCGTGGTGCGGGCCACGAAGAAGAAGGAGAGCCGGGGCGCGAAGTCGTCGACGGCCATCCCGGCGGCGAGCGCGGTGCGCACGTACGCGATGCCGTTGGCCAGGGTGAAGGCGATCTCCTGCGCCGGACCGGCCCCGGCCTCGGCCATGTGGTAGCCGGAGATCGAGATGGTGTTCCAGCGCGGGATCTCCGCCCGGCAGTACCGGAACACGTCCGCGACCAGCCGCAGCGAGGGGGCGGGCGGGAAGATGTAGGTGCCGCGCGCGATGTACTCCTTCAGCACGTCGTTCTGGATCGTCCCGGTGAGCCGGTCCGGCGCCACCCCCTGGGCCTCGCCGACGAGTTGGTAGAGGAGGAGCAGCAGGCCGGCCGGCGCGTTGATGGTCATCGAGGTGGACACCTCGCCCAGCGGGATCCCGTCGAACAGCACCGCCATGTCCTCGACGCTGTCGACGGCCACCCCGACCTTGCCGACCTCCCCGGCGGCGAGCGCCGCGTCCGAGTCGTAGCCCATCTGGGTGGGCAGGTCGAAGGCCACCGAGAGCCCGGTGCCGCCGCCGGCGATCAGCTGCCGGTAGCGGGCGTTGGACTCGGCCGCGGTGCCGAAGCCCGCGTACTGGCGCATCGTCCACGGCCGGCCGGTGTACATCGACGGGTAGACGCCCCGGGTGTACGGGAACTCCCCCGGTCTCCCGAGGCGGCTGCCCGGATCCCACCCGGCCAGCGCCTCCGGTCCGTACAGCGGCTCGATCGGGAAGCCTGACTCGGCACGGCGCGGCTCGGCTGCCATGGGTCCCTCCACGGGGATCGGCGGGCTGGGGCTCGTCGCTCGCAATGTAGGGCCTGCCGGGCCGGAGAACGGGGAGCCGACGCGATTGAGATGATCGGACCTACGACCGAAGTGCGTACCTCTTTACCGACGAGCCCCAGGGAGTGGCAATGACCGAGCAGAAGGTGGCCGTGGTCACCGGTGCCAGCAGCGGGATCGGCGCGGCGACGGCCCGCCGGCTGGCCGCCGAGGGCTTCGACGTGGTGCTGACCGCCCGGCGCACCGAGCGCGTCGAGGCGCTCGCCAAGGAGATCGGCGGCCGGGCCTTCACCCTGGACGTCACCGACCGGGCGGCCGTGGACGCCTTCGCCGCCGAGGTCGGCCGGGTCGACGTCCTGGTGAACAACGCCGGCGGGGCGCTGGGCGCCGACTCGGTCGAGCACGGCGACCCGGCCGACTGGCGCGCCATGTACGAGGTGAACGTGCTCGGCGTGCTGCACGTGACGCAGGCCCTGCTGCCCGCCCTGCGCGCCACCGGCGACGGCACCGTGCTGGTGCTCTCCTCGACCGCCGCGCTGGCCGCGTACGAGGGCGGCGGCGGGTACGTCGCGGCCAAGCACGCCGCGCACACCATCGCGGCGACGCTGCGGCTGGAGCTGTGCGGCGAGCCGATCCGGGTGATCGAGATCGCCCCCGGCATGGTGAAGTCCGAGGGCTTCGCGCTCACCCGCTTCGGCGGCGACGAGGCGAAGGCGGAGGCCGTCTACGCGGGCGTCGCCGAGCCGCTGACGTCGGAGGACGTCGCCGACACCGTCGCCTGGACGGTCACCCGCCCGTCGCACGTGAACATCGACCTGCTGGTCGTCCGCCCGCGTGCCCAGGCCGCCAACCACAAGGTGCATCGCGCCTGATCAGAGCCCCGGCGGGCAGCCCGGCACCCGTTGATCAACGGTGTGACCCGGCAGTGATACACACGTGCGATGAACATCAACCGGGCCGCCCGCCCACGGGTCCTGCTGACCGCCCTGGCAGCCGGCACCCTGCTCCTCACCTCCGCCTGCAACGACACCGCCACGACGGCCCAGGACAAGGCCGCCGGCAGCCCGGCGTCCGCCGCCACCACCGCGACGGCCACCCCGACGCCGAAGCCGACCGGGGCGGACGACCCGGCGCTCAAGCCCTTCTACGCCCAGCAGATCACCTGGGCCCCCTGCCCGCCGGACCCGAAGGCCGCGGACGCCAAGGCCGACGTCTCCGCCATGCTGTGCGGCAAGCTGCACGTCCCGCTGGACTACGCCGACCCGGCCAAGGACGCGCTCGACCTCGCGCTCGTCAAGTACCCGGCCACCAAGCCCGACCAGCGGATCGGCTCGCTCGTGGTCAACCCCGGCGGCCCGGGCGGCTCCGGCGTCGAGATGGTCAAGTACGGCGCCAAGGACTTCGCCGGCACCCTGCACAGCCGCTTCGACGTGGTCGGCTTCGACCCGCGCGGCACCGGTGCCAGCTCCCCGATCACCTGCCTGGACGACAAGCGGCGCGACGCCGAGGCCCAGGTCGACTCGCCGCTCGACCCGGCCGCCCGCAAGGCCCAGTCCGACCAGCAGAACGCCGAGTTCATCGCCGCCTGCCAGGCGAAGTCCGGCAAGCTGCTGGCCTTCGTCGGCACGCGCAACTCCGCCCGCGACATGGACGTGCTGCGCGCCGCCGTCGGCGACAAGAAGCTCAACTACCTGGGCGTCTCCTACGGCACCTACCTCGGCTCGCTGTACGCCGAGGAGTTCCCGAAGAACGCCGGCCGCCTCGTCCTGGACGGCGCCGTCGACCCCGCCGCCGACGAGCTCGACTCGGTCGTCAAGCAGCAGGCCGGCTTCGAGAAGTCCTTCGAGCGCTTCGCCGCCGACTGCGTCGACAACCACGCGGCCGAGTGCCCGCTGGGCAAGGACTCGGGCCAGGCCGCCAAGAAGGCCGCCGACTTCCTGGACGGCCTGCGCGACCACCCGCTGCCCACCAAGGACGGCCGCAAGGTCGGCAGCGACCTCGCCTGGACGGGCGTGCGCGGCGCGCTCTACGGCGACGAGAACAGCACCTGGCAGTACCTGCGCGTCGCGCTCTCCGTCGCGATGAAGAACGACAAGGGCGACGTCCTGCTCGCCTTCGCCGACGACTACGACGAGCGCGACGAGAACGGCCACTACTCCCCGATGGAGGAGGCGCACGCGGCGATCTCCTGCGCCGACGGCTCCGCCCCGGCCCCCACGGCCGAGCGCGCCCAGCAGGCCGTCAAGCAGCTCCAGGAGCAGGCCCCGCTGCTCACCAAGGGCGTCGACGTGCAGGACTTCACCGAGTCCTCGTGCAACGGCTGGCCGTTCCGGAGCCCCGAGAAGCCGCACACCATCCGGGCCGAGGGCGCCGACCCGATCCTGGTCGTCGGCTCCACCGGCGACCCCGCCACCCCGTACGCCGCCGCCGAGGCGCTGGCCAAGGGCTTCGCCGGCGCCACCCTGCTGACCCGGGTGGGCGAGGGCCACGGCGCGTTCGGCAAGGGCAACGCCTGCATCGACCAGGCCCTGGAGGCTTACCTGACCGCGGGCACGATGCCGGCCGCCGGGACGCGCTGCACCTGAGCGTCCGCGGCCCTCTAGCAGACGAAGACGGGGAGGGCGCTGACGCGAAGGTGTCAACGTCACAACTTGATAGCTCGTTCGGATGAAATCCGCGTGCGCCCTCCCCAACTGATGAGCGCTCAACTACCGTTGAGCCGCTGCCCGGCAGGCTCAGGACGCCACCCCGCGGCCCCATACTTCACCTGCTCCACCCGGACCCTTCACCGGCCACCTTCCCGCCCTCACGAGGAGGACCCGCTGGCCAGCGACATCCCGCCACAGCGGCTCGATCCCAGTTCCGAGCCGACCCTCCTCGGGTTGCACCGCTTCAACGAGGCCGACGCCGGCGCCGCCGAGGAGGCCCTGCTGGCCTGCTGCGGCAGCCACCGCTGGGCCCTGCGGCTCACCGCCCACCGGCCGTACCCCGACATAGAGTCCCTGCTGGCCGCCGCCAGCGAGGCCTCCTACGACCTCCGCCCGGCCGACCTCGCCGAGGCCCTGGCCGACGAGAGCTGGATGCCGCAGCCACTGCTCGGCATGCGGGCCCCGGGCAGCCAGGCGGCGCACACCGCGCTGCGGGCGGCCCACGCCGCGTACGAGGCCAGGTTCGGCCACGTCTTCGTGGTCTGCCTGGAGGGCGTCGCGCCCGAGGAGATGCTCGACACCGTGCTCTCCTCGATCCGCACCCGGCTCGCCAACGACCCGGACGAGGAGCGCCTGGTCGCGGCCGACGAGCTGCGCCGGATCGCCCTCACCCGGCTGGAGCACCTCGTCGCCACCCATTCGGAGGCCGGCGCGCACTGAGCCGCCGGCCCGCGTCGACCCGTCCGGGCGGCCCCTCACTTCCCGGTCTGGGCCGCCCGCAGCTTCGCCACCTGCTGCCGCACGATCCGCTCGTCCGGCGCCGCGGCCGGCTCGGAGGAGACGCCGAAGGTCGTGAACACCGCGAGTGCGGGACCGACCCGGGTCAGCACGGCACGCTGGGACAGCACGGCCGTACCCGATTCATTCGTGAGGGTGAATCCGGTCGCCGCGTCCGCTCCCTCGGGCGTGGGCGTGTCGGCCTGGGCCAGCCGGTGCCGGGTGTGCGTCGACTGCGCCCCCTTCTTCCCCCGCTCCGCCGGTGGCGGCGGCGCCGTCGAGGTGAAGACGGCGCACGGACCGAACAGCTTCTCCAGTTCCGCCTGCACCTGCGCGGCCCGCCCCGAGCGGTAGCCCACCAGGGCGCCGTACGCCGCGCCCGCGGGGTCGGCCCCCCGGGCCACGCTCAGATCGGTCTCCGCGTACGGCAGCCCCGCGCCGGGCGAGGCCGCGCCCGGGCCCGCACCACCGCCGGGTGCCACGGCGTCCAGCAGCGGCTGGCAGGCCGGGACGTCCGACGTCTCCCGCCCGGAGCCCTGCCCGGTGTCACCGTGACCGGGCGTCATGACCGTCACCGCGTAGCCGGCGCCGAGGTCGGCGTCGGTCACCGCGGCCGTCCGCAGTTCGGCCGCGGACAGTTCGTGCACCGGCGCGGCCCGGTCGTCGGACGGCCCGCCGACCGTGGTGCAGCCCGCGGCGAGCGCCAGCGCACAGAGGAGGGGGACGACGGACGGTCGGGGACGATGCGGCACAGATGCCTCAGAAGGGTGTCGGCGGTGGCGGATGCGACACCGTAGCGCAATCGATCGATCACCCAGAGTCCTCATCGGGGGTCCGGTTCCCGCCGAACTAGGCCAGTCGTGCCTGATTGATCACACCTGGGGCCCCCGGAGGCGGTTCCCGATACGGCGTCGATAGGATGCTCGCGGCCGGTGGACCGTACCCGGCCGGGCTGACCGACACCGAAGCCGGCCGAGCCCCCAATCGCTTCCGGAGGGTTTTTCCGTGCCGGCTGGAACGCTGTACCGCGGCCGGGAAGGCATGTGGAGCTGGGTGGCTCATCGAGTCACCGGCGTCCTCATCTTCTTCTTCCTGTTCGCCCACGTCCTGGACACCGCACTGGTGCGAGTGTCGCCGGAGTCGTACGACACCGTCATCCAGACGTACAAGACTCCCCTCGTGAACCTGATGGAGTACGGCCTCGTGGCCGCCATCCTGTTCCACGCCCTGAACGGCCTGCGGGTCGTCGCCGTGGACTTCTGGTCGAAGGGCCCGAAGTACCAGAAGCAGATGCTCTGGACGGTGGTCGGAGTCTGGGTCGTCCTGATGGCCGGCGCCTTCTACCCGATCCTGCAGCACACGCTGGTCGACTGGTTCGGGAAGTGAGCTGACTGATGTCCACGGAAATCTCCGACGCCCTGGTGGTCCCCTCCAACCAGGCGCACACCGGCAAGGGCCTCGGCACCGGGAACCCGGCCGACGCGTTCGTCATCGAGCCGCCGCGCAAGCGGACCAAGAGGACGCCGCGCCGCACCCGGACCAACTTCGAGATGCTGGCCTGGCTCTTCATGCGCCTGTCCGGCATCGTCCTGGTCGTGCTGATCCTCGGCCACCTGCTGATCATGCTGGTGCTCGACGGTGGCGTCTCCAAGATCGGCTTCGCCTTCGTGGCCGGCCGCTGGGCCTCGCCGTTCTGGCAGGTCTGGGACCTCACGATGCTCTGGCTCGCCATGCTGCACGGCGCCAACGGCATGCGTCAGGTCATCAACGACTACGCCGAGAAGGACTCGACCCGGCTCTGGCTCAAGGGGCTCATGGGTACCGCCACGGTCTTCACCGTGCTGCTGGGCACCCTGGTGATCTTCACCTTCGACCCCAACATCTGAGCCGCGAGCACCATCGACCATCGGCAGAGGCCAGAGGCGAGTTAACCCCCCATGCAGATTCACCAGTACGACACCGTCATCGTCGGCGCCGGTGGCGCCGGCATGCGCGCGGCCATCGAGTCGACGCAGCGCAGCCGCACCGCGGTCCTGACCAAGCTCTACCCGACCCGGTCCCACACCGGCGCGGCCCAGGGCGGCATGTGCGCCGCCCTCGCCAACGTCGAGGAGGACAACTGGGAGTGGCACACCTTCGACACGGTCAAGGGCGGTGACTACCTGGTCGACCAGGACGCCGCCGAGATCATGTGCAAGGAGGCCATCGACGCCGTCCTCGACCTGGAGAAGATGGGCCTGCCCTTCTCCCGCACCGAGCAGGGCCGGATCGACCAGCGCCGCTTCGGCGGTCACTCCCGCAACCACGGCGAGGCCCCAGTCCGCCGCTCGTGCTACGCGGCCGACCGCACCGGCCACATGATCCTCCAGACGCTGTTCCAGAACTGCGTCAAGCACGGCGTCGAGTTCTTCAACGAGTTCTACGTCCTCGACCTGCTGATCAACGACGGCAAGACGGCCGGCGTCGTCGCCTACGAGCTGGCCACCGGCGAGATCCACGTCTTCCAGGCCAAGTCGGTCGTGTTCGCCTCCGGCGGCACCGGCAAGTTCTTCAAGGTCTCCTCCAACGCCCACACCCTCACCGGTGACGGCCAGGCCCTGGTGTACCGCCGCGGCCTGCCGCTGGAGGACATGGAGTTCTTCCAGTTCCACCCGACGGGCATCTGGCGCATGGGCATCCTGCTCACCGAGGGCGCCCGCGGCGAGGGCGGCATCCTGCGCAACAAGGACGGCGAGCGCTTCATGGAGCGCTACGCCCCCGTCATGAAGGACCTCGCGTCCCGTGACGTCTGCTCCCGCGCGATCTACACCGAGATCCGCGAAGGCCGCGGCTGCGGTCCGGACGGCGACCACGTCTACCTGGACCTCACCCACCTGCCGCCGGAGCAGCTGGACGCCAAGCTGCCGGACATCACCGAGTTCGCGCGCACCTACCTCGGCATCGAGCCCTACACGGACCCGATCCCGATCCAGCCCACCGCGCACTACGCCATGGGCGGCATCCCGACCAACGTCGAGGGTGAGGTCCTGCGCAACAACACCGACATCGTCCCCGGCCTGTACGCCGCCGGCGAGGTCGCGTGCGTGTCCGTGCACGGCGCCAACCGCCTGGGCACCAACTCGCTGCTGGACATCAACGTGTTCGGCAAGCGCGCGGGCATCGCCGCCGCCGACTACGCGCAGACGGTGGGCTTCACCGAGCTGCCCGAGAACCCGGCCGAGAAGGTCCAGGCCCTGGTCGACGGCCTGCGCGAGGCCACCGGCGAGGAGTCCGTGGCGCAGATCCGCAAGGAGCTGCAGGAGACCATGGACGCCAACGCCATGGTGTACCGCACCGGCGCCACCCTGAAGCAGGCGGTCGAGGACATCGCCGCGCTGAAGGAGCGCTACAAGAACGTCTCCATCCAGGACAAGGGCTTCCGCTACAACACGGACCTCCTGGAGGCCGTCGAGCTGGGCAACCTGCTCGACCTGGCCGAGGTGCTGGCCGTCTCCGCGCTGGCCCGCGAGGAGTCCCGCGGCGGCCACTACCGCGAGGACTTCCCGACCCGTGACGACGTGAAGTTCATGCAGCACACCATGGCGTACCAGGAGGTCGCCGCCGACGGCACGACCTCCATCCGCCTCGACTACAAGCCGGTCGTCACGACCCGCTACCAGCCGATGGAGCGTAAGTACTGATGAGCACTCCGACCGTGGAGCACTCGGCCGCTCTGGACGCGGCCGAGAGCGGTGCCACTCAGCTGATCACCGTCACCTTCCGGATCCGCCGGTTCAACCCGGAGGAGCACCCGGACCCGGTGTGGGTCGACTACCAGCTCACGATGGACCCGAAGGAGCGCGTCCTGGACGCGCTCAACAAGATCAAGTGGGAGCAGGACGGCACCCTCACCTACCGCCGTTCCTGCGCGCACGGCATCTGCGGCTCCGACGCGATGCGGATCAACGGCCGCAACCGGCTGGCGTGCAAGACCCTGATCAAGGACGTCAACCCGGAGAAGCCGATCACGATCGAGGCCATCAAGGGCCTCACGGTCCTCAAGGACCTGGTCGTGGACATGGACCCGTTCTTCCAGGCGTACAAGGACGTCATGCCGTTCCTCATCACCAAGGGGAACGAGCCGACCCGCGAGCGCCTGCAGTCCGCCGAGGACCGCGAGCGCTTCGACGACACCACCAAGTGCATCCTGTGCGCCGCGTGCACGTCGTCCTGCCCGGTCTTCTGGAACGACGGCCAGTACTTCGGCCCGGCCGCCATCGTCAACGCGCACCGCTTCATCTTCGACTCGCGCGACGAGGGTGCCGAGCAGCGCCTGGAGATCCTCAACGACCGCGAGGGCGTGTGGCGCTGCCGCACCACCTTCAACTGCTCCGAGGCCTGCCCCCGTGGCATCGAGGTCACCAAGGCGATCCAGGAAGTGAAGCGGGCGCTGGTCACCCGCCGCTTCTGATCCCCGCCTGACACACGCCGAAGGCCCCGTCCGACCAATGGCGGGCTCTAGCGATCCCCGCAACACCCTGAGTTCAGGGAGTTGCGGGGATCGTGGATTTTGAGGGCTTGAAGGCGAGGTTCTTCGAGGCGTTG
>NZ_JBHVPD010000133.1:0-23748 GCF_042887525.1 Kitasatospora sp. NPDC057936 | reverse complement strand
AAAACGCTCGGCTGGAGAACCCCAGCCGAGCGCCTGCGTGATCTACTGACGACCACGTAAGCCATCAGGTGTTGCGAGGACCCCAAGAATCCGCCGTCCGGGCGGGGGCTTTCGACGTGGCGACGCGTCAGGCTCAGGCCTGCTTGGTCTCCCAGAAGATCTTGTCGACCTCGGCGATCAGGTCCAGCAGGGCCTGGCCGGTGGCCGGGTCCGTGGACGCCTTGGTGGCCGAGGCGGCCTTCAGGGTGTCGTTGATCAGCTGGTGCAGCTGCGGGTACTTCTCGAAGTGCGGGGCCTTGAAGTAGTCGCTCCACAGCACCGAGATGTGGTGCTTGACGGCCTCGGCGCGCTGCTCCTTGATGATGATGGCGCGGGCGCGGAAGTGCGGGTCCTCGTTGGCCTGGTACTTCTCCTGGGTGGCCTTGACCGACTCGGCCTCGATCCGGGCCTGCGCCGGGTCGTACACACCGCAGGGCAGGTCGCAGTGGGCGTGGGCGGTGGCGCGCGGTGCAAACAGACGAGAGAACATGGGAGTCCTTCCTTAGATCGTCTTCCCGCGCCCGAGACTACCCTTCCGGCCTCCCGGTTTCGCGATCGGGCGGTGGGCCTAGGGCAAAAGGCCGATCCGGAACCGGGGTAATCCGGACATCGGACAGGTGACGGTCCGTACGGCACACTGGGACGCGGCGGCCGGGAGGAGGAGTGGTGGCGCGGATGACGCAACCGGGGGACGGCGCACGGGCGGGCACGGTGCCGTTCGGGCTGGTCGACGTGGCGGGACCGTCGATGGTCCCGACCCTGCGCGAGGGCGACCAGCTGCTGGTCCGGTACGGCGCGCGGATCCGCCCGGGCGCGGTCGTGCTCTTCCGGCACCCGTTCCAGCAGGACCTGCTGGTGGTCAAGCGGGCGGCCGAGCGCCGGGCGAAGGGCTGGTGGCTGCTCTCCGACAACCGGCCGGTCGACAGCGACAGCCGCAGCTACGGCGCCGTTCCGGACGAGCTCGTGCTCGGCCGGGTGCTGCTGCGGCTGCGCCCGCGCCCGGCCTGGCTGGCGCCCGGTCGCCGGCTGGAGCGACTGCTGCTGACCCCCGGGCTGGTCCGGGTCCCGGGGCTGGCCCGCCGCCTCGGCGTCTGGGTGGACGCCGAGCTCTAGTGTCACGGCACTGGCGGATGCGCGTCTAGGCCTGCAACTGCTGCGGCCCGAGCGCCGCGTCCTGGGCCTCCTGGCGCTTGCGGGCCCGGTAGGCCGCGACGTTGGCGCGCGTGGCGCAGCGGTCCGAGCAGTAGCGCCGGGAGCGGTTGGTGGAGGTGTCGAGGTAGGCGTTGCGGCACGGCGCGGCCTGGCAGATCCCGAGCCGGTCGGCGCCGAGCTCGGTGAGGTGGACGGCCAGGCCCATGCACGCGACGGCGCTGAAGTGCGCGGTGGCGGTGGGCGAGTTGTCGGCGAGGTGCAGGTGCCAGCGCGGCCGGCCGGCGTCGTCGAGGTAGTCGTGGCCGGAGACCAGCGGGCTGACGGGGTACTCCATGAGCAGGCTGTTCAGCAGGTCGACGCCACGTACCTCGTCGCCCTCGGCGGCGGCCTCGAAGACCCCGCGCAGCCTGGTCCGCACCGCCCGCAGGCGGGGCAGGTCGGACTCGTCGGCCAGGGCGGCGGCGCGAGAGGACTCGGAGAACAGGGCGCGCACGGCGTCCACCGAGGTCAGCGTGTCGGTGCCGCGCTCGGGTTCCTCGGTGTTCACCAGCCGAACGGCGAGATCGGCGTAGGAGGCGAGCTCCACGGCGGTCCTTCCAGTGGTTCGGTAACGGGCTGATTGCGTCCAGCCTATTACCCGGATCGGGAAAACGGCGGCGCCCGGCAGGATCGGCCTGCCGGGCGCCAAGGGTTGCTCGCTCAGCGCACGCTCAGAGGACCTTCGAGAGGAAGGACCGGGTGCGCTCGTGCTGCGGGTTGGTGAGGACGTCGCGGGGGTTGCCGGACTCGACGACCACGCCGCCGTCCATGAACACCAGCGCGTCGCCGACCTCGCGGGCGAAGCCCATCTCGTGGGT
The DNA here is from genome assembly GCF_042887525.1 of Kitasatospora sp. NPDC057936. Classification (NCBI taxonomy): domain Bacteria; kingdom Bacillati; phylum Actinomycetota; class Actinomycetes; order Kitasatosporales; family Streptomycetaceae; genus Kitasatospora; species Kitasatospora sp. NPDC057936. Next base: position 21,700 of record NZ_JBHVPD010000133.1, on the reverse strand, counting down.
GACGACGATCATCGTCATCCCCTCCTCGGCGAGGCCGCGCATGACGTCCAGCACCTCGCCGACGAGCTCCGGGTCGAGCGCCGAGGTGGGCTCGTCGAAGAGCATCAGCTTGGGCTTCATGGCCAGCGCGCGGGCGATCGCGACGCGCTGCTGCTGGCCGCCGGACAGCTGCGACGGGTAGCTCTTCGCCTTGTCGGACAGGCCGACCCGCTCCAGCAGGGCCATGCCGCGCTCGCGCGCCTCGGCCTTGGACTCGCCCTTGACCTGGACCGGCGCCTCCATGACGTTCTCGAGCGCGGTCATGTGCGGGAACAGGTTGAAGTGCTGGAACACCATGCCGATGTCCCGGCGCTTCTGCGCGACCTCGCTCTCCTTCAGCTCGTGGAGCCGGTCGCCCTTCATCCGGTAGCCGACCAGTTCGCCGTCGACCGAGAGGAAGCCGCCGTTGATCTTCTCCAGGTGGTTGATGCACCGCAGGAAGGTCGACTTGCCGGACCCGGAGGGGCCGACGAGGACGAACACCTCGCCCTTGCGGACCTCCAGGTCGATGCCCTTGAGCACCTCCACGAGGCCGTAGGACTTGCGCACGCCCTGCGCCTCGACCATCGGCACGGGCCGGGAGTCGGTGGGCTTGGTCAGATCGGTCATACGTGACCGCCTCCCTCGATGCCCGGGACCACGTCGTTCTCGGCCCGCGGAACGGGCTTGCCGGCGAACAGCCGCCGCAGCCGCTGCAGCGGGGTCGGCGGGAGCGCACGGTTGGCGCCGCGGGCGTAGTGCCGCTCGACGTAGTACTGGCCCACGGTGAGGATCGAGGTCATCAGCAGGTACCAGATGCTGACGACGAGCAGCAGCGGAATGGTCTGGAAGGTGCGCGAGTAGATGTTCTGGCCGGCCCGGAGCAGCTCCTCCAGCGAGATCGCCGAGACCAGCGAGGTGGTCTTCAGCATCGAGATGGTCTCGTTGCCGGTCGGCGGGATGATCACGCGCATCGCCTGCGGCAGGATGATCCGCCGCATGGTCTTGAACTGGCTCATGCCCAGCGCGTGCGCGGCCTCGGTCTGGCCGAGCGGCACGGACTGGATGCCGCCGCGGACGATCTCGGCCATGTACGCGGCCTCGTTGAGGCCGAGGCCCAGCAGCGCCGCGACGAACAGCGGGATCGCCTGGTTGGTCGGCTCGGACCAGAAGGCCGGGCCGAACGGGATGCCGATGGAGATGTTGGCCCAGAGCGAGCCCAGGAAGTTCCAGAACAGCAGCTGGACCAGCACCGGGGTGCCGCGGAAGACCCAGATGTAGAACCACGCCGTGCTGGAGAGCACCGGGTTCGGCGACAGGCGCATGATCGCCAGCGTGATGCCGCCGGCGATGCCGATCGCCATCGACAGGAAGGTCAGTTCGAGCGTGACGCCGAGGCCGTGCGTGATCGAGGAGTCGAAGAGGTACTTCCCGACGACGTCCCACTGGAACTGGCTGTTGGTGATGAGGGCGTGGATCAGCATCGCCGCGAGGACGGCGACGACGGCTGCTCCCACCCAGCGTCCGGGGTGGCGGACCGGGACGGCCTTGATGGTCTCAGGCCGTCCCGGGGGCACCGACCCCTGGTCGGAAGGGTTCACTGTGTGGCCTCAGGGGTTGTGTTCAGAGGAGCGGTTCAGCTGGTGGCACCGTTGACGACGGGCTTGTCGATCGCGCCCGCCTGGACGCCCCACTTCTCCAGGATGCTCTTGTACGTGCCGTCCGCCATCAGGGACTGGACGGCGCCCTGGACCGCCTTGGTCAGGTCCGAGCCCTTGGCGAGCACGACGCCGTACGGGGCGGTGTCGGTGACGTCGCCGACCTTCTCCAGCTGCCCGTTGGTCTGCTTGATCGCGTAGTCGACGACCGGGGAGTCGGCCAGCATGACCTGGTCGCGGCCGGAGACCAGCGCCTGGGTGACGTCCGTCTGCAGGTCGAACTTGTCGCCGTCGTTGGGGACGGTCGGCTTGCCGGCCTTGACGCAGGCGGGGTTGATCGTGTCCTTGATCGAGTCGGCCTGGGTGGTGCCGGTCTGGACGGCGACCTTCTTGCCGCACAGGTCCTTGGGGTCGACCTTGTCCGGGTTGCCCTTCTTGACCGCGGCGCCCGTACCGGCGTTGAAGTACGTGACCATGTCGACCGTGGCCTCGCGCTCCTTCGTGTCGGTGAAGGAGCTCATGCTGAGGGTGTACTTCTTGCCCGTGATGCCCGGGATGATCGAGTCGAACGTGGCGTTCTGCACGTCGGCGCTCAGGCCCAGCTTCTTGGCGATCGCGGTGGCCAGGTCGACGTCCATGCCGACGATGTTGCCCTTGTCGTCCTTGAACTCGTTGGGCGCGTAGGACGCGTCCGTGGCGACGACGATCTTGCCCGCGGACTTGACGTCGGCCGGGACGAGGGCGGCCAGCGACGGGTCGGCGGACACGGCCGGGACCGTGGCGCTCGCGTTCGCGCCGGCCGAGGAGCCGCTGGAGGAACCGCTGCTGCCGCAGGCGGTGAGGCCGAGGGTCAGGGACGCGGCGACGGCGCCGGCCGCGAGGAGACGGGTGCGCTGGGTACGGGCGGTCATGAGGGGGATCTCCTCCTGAGGGAGAGGTCGGGCGGAGCGCGCCGCGGGAAGCGGCGCACCGGGGCAGCAAGGCCGTACGGCGCTGTACGGGTACACACACGGCGCTGTACGTCGTCGTACGGGCAGGGCCGGTTCGTGCGCCTGGACCGGGGGTGTCCAGGGTGGTGCTTGGATACTGCTTCCGCCACCCTCCGCCGAGGTGGACGTTGACCGAACCGCCTCGACCAGTGGTCGGCTCGATCCGAGATGGGGGGAATCCTGCCATCTGATGACGGTCGGAAGGCCCTCATTCAGATCAAAATCGGATAACGAGGGGCCGTGCTGTCCGCTATTCGGACGATTCCCTTGTCCCTGTCACCCTGCGTATAAGTATGCAGATCCCTCTGCGCTGCGCCGGGAGGCCCGCCGCCCCCTGTTTTTTCGAATGCCGCTGCCGGATGCCGATGCCGGACGCCGTTGCCGGACGCCGCCGTCAGATGCCGCCGTTGACCACCGCGTTCTGGGCCGCGCCCGCCTGGACGCCCCACTTGGCGAGGATCTTGTCGTACTCGCCGCTGCGGATGAGCTGGTCGACGGCCTTCGCCAGGGTGTCGCGCAGCTCGGTGTCGCCCTTGCGGAACGCGATCCCGTACGGGTTGGACGTGGATTGCGCGCCCGTCACCTCGAAGCGGCTGCCGCCGTCGGTGCTCTTCGCCGCGTACGCGGCCACCGGGAAGTCGTTGACGCCGGCCGCCGCGGCGCCGGAGACGACCTCGGCCAGCGCCTTGGTGTCGCTGTCGAACTTGTGGGGGGTCAGCTGGCGGCCGGTGCGTGCGCAGACGGCCACCTGACGGGTGATGATCTCGTCCTGCGTGGTGCCCTGCTGGAGCGCCACCGTGCGGCCGCACAGGTCGTCCAGGGTCTTGATGCCCTTGGGGTTGCCCTTGGGGACGACGATCGAGGTGCCGGCGATGAAGTAGTCCACGAAGTCGACGCCGGGGCCGACCTGCTTGCCGCTGTCGTCCAGGCCCTCGCGGCGCTTCTGGATGTCGCTCAGCGCGGACATCGCGACGTCGTACTGCTTGGACTGGAGGCTCGGTATCAGCTTGTCGAACGGGGTGTCGACCAGCTCGACCCGCACGTCGAGGATCTTGCCCAGCGCGGTGGCGATCTCCGGGTCCAGGCCGGCCGGCTTGCCGTCGGGGCCGCGGAACTCGACCGGCGCGTAGTTCACGTCCATCCCGATGCGCAGCGCGCCCGCGGAGCGCTGGGCCTTCGGGAGCTTGGCGCGGATCTCCTGGACCGGGTCCTTCGCGGCGGCCTGTCCGCCGTCGTTGCAGCCGGTCAACAGCAGGGCTCCGGTGGCGGCCAGGGCGGCGCCGGCGACGGCGGACCGTCGGGAACGGGTGCGGTGGTGCATGAGGGTGGTTGCTCCTGTGGGAGGTCTGTGCGGTCGCCAGGGTGCCGTGGTGGTGTACGGCGGATGGCGGACAAGCGATCCTGTCATCCCGCCCTGCCGGGCCGGTGGGCGGGTGTGTCAGAATTCGGTACCGGGTGACCCCCGAACGCGAACCAGACCGCCGAGTCCCGACAGGCTCGGGGTGCTCAGGAACGGAAGTCCTCACGCGGCTCCGTATCCGGAACACCTGCTCCCCTCCGTGTCTGCGTTCACTCCTGCGGGTGTACGTGCGTCATCGCCGTTGCCGCCGCCGGAGCCCGGCGCTTCCGAAGCCGGGCCCGTGACGCGACAGCGCGGCGATGAACTGCTCGTGACGAGGACGAAAAGGCACAGGTGCGACGCCTTCGTCCGACTTACGCTCGCCCGGTAGTACGACGCGGACTTTTAAAAGACCCCATAAAACCCTCATCCGAGGGCGCCGCCCGACGCAGCGCCCCGACCCCGCCCCCGGGTCCGCTTCGGCGTACCCGGTTTCCGGTTTCCGGACGGGGTCGCTCCGTCCGTCGGCCGCGCGTCCTCGCCGGAACAATGACGAAGAGGTCATCGTGGCAGCGGAGATCATCCACAGCAGCACCCAGGACACCGACGATCCGGTCGACGCCGTTTTCGCACTGCACCGCGGCGGCAAGATGGAGATCCGGGCGACCGTCCCGGTGCGCGACGCGGACGACCTGTCCCTCGCCTACACCCCGGGTGTCGCACGGGTCTGCACGGCCATCGCCGAGCAGCCGGAGCTGGTGAACGACTACACCTGGAAGTCCAACACGGTCGCCGTGGTCACCGACGGCACCGCGGTGCTCGGCCTCGGCGACATCGGCCCGCAGGCCTCGCTGCCCGTGATGGAGGGCAAGGCGATCCTGTTCAAGCAGTTCGGCGGCGTCGACGCGGTGCCGATCGCGCTCGCCTGCACCGACGTGGACGAGATCGTCGAGACCGTGGTCCGGCTGGCGCCCTCCTTCGGCGGCGTCAACCTGGAGGACATCTCCGCCCCGCGCTGCTTCGAGATCGAGCGCCGGCTGCAGGAGGCCGTGGACATCCCGGTCTTCCACGACGACCAGCACGGCACCGCGATCGTCACCACCGCCGCCCTGTGGAACGCCGCCAAGGTGACCGGCCGGGAGGTCGGCTCGCTGCGGGCCGTCATCTCCGGCGCCGGCGCGGCCGGCATCGCCATCGCCAAGATGCTGCTCGCGGCCGGCATCGGCGACGTCGCGGTCTGCGACCGCAAGGGCGTGGTTCACGAGGGCCGCGGCGACCTGACGGACGTCAAGGCCGAGATCGCGGCGCTGACGAACCGCTCCGGCCTCAAGGGCTCGCTGGCCGACGCGCTGTCCGGCGCCGACGTGTTCATCGGCGTCTCCGGCGGCACCGTGCCGGAGGAGGTCGTCGCGACGATGGCCGAGGGCGCGTTCGTCTTCGCGATGGCCAACCCGAACCCGGAGATCCACCCCGAGGTCGCGCACAAGTACGCGGCCGTCGTCGCCACCGGGCGCAGCGACTTCCCGAACCAGATCAACAACGTGCTGGCCTTCCCCGGCATCTTCGCGGGCGCCCTGCAGGTCCGGGCGAGCCGGATCACCGAGGGCATGAAGCTGGCCGCCGCCAAGGCGCTGGCGGGCGTCGTCGCCGACGAGCTGACCCCGCAGAAGGTCATCCCCTCGCCGTTCGACGACCGGGTCGCCCCGGCGGTCTCCAAGGCCGTCGCCGAGGCCGCGCGCGCCGAGGGCGTCGCCCGGATCTGAGCCGGGCGGCCGGTCCGGTGACCGGCGCGGCAGGACGACCGAGGGACCAGACGGCCGGGGCCGGGACACGCGTCACACCCACGCGTGGTTCCCGGCCCCGGCCGTCGCCGCTATCGTCCCGAGCATGTTTGCTGCCTACGCCGCCCGCATCGACGCCGACGACCCGCTGTCCGGACTGGAGTTGGGCGAACTCCCCGAGCCCGGGGCCCGCCCCGGGTGGAGCGTGGTCACCGTGAAAGCCGCCAGCCTCAACCACCACGACCTCTGGTCGCTGCGCGGCGTCGGCCTGCCCGCCGAGCGGCTGCCGATGATCCTCGGCTGTGACGCGGCCGGCATCGACGAGCACGGCAACGAGGTCGTGCTCCACTCGGTGATCGGCCAGTCCGGCCACGGGGTGGGGCCGGACGAGCCCCGGTCCATCCTCACCGAGCGCTACCAGGGCACCTTCGCCCAGCGGGTGGCCATCCCGACCTGGAACCTGCTGCCCAAGCCCGCCGAGCTCACCTTCGAGGAGGCCGCCTGCCTGCCCACGGCCTGGCTGACGGCCTACCGGATGCTGTTCACGAACGCCGGGGTGAAGCCCGGCGACACCGTCCTCGTGCAGGGCGCGGGCGGCGGGGTGGCGACCGCGCTGATCGTCCTCGGCAAGGCGGCCGGCCTGCGGGTCTGGGTCACCGGACGGGACGAGGCCAAGCGCGCGCGGGCCGTCGGGCTCGGCGCCGACGCGGCGTTCGAGAGCGGCGCCCGGCTCCCGGAGCGGGTGGACGCGGTGATGGAGACGGTCGGCGCCGCCACCTGGTCGCACTCGGTGAAGTCGCTGCGCCCGGGCGGCACCATCGTCATCTCCGGTGCCACCTCCGGCCCCAGCCCGAAGGCCGCCGAGCTCAACCGGATCTTCTTCCTGGAGCTCAAGGTGGTCGGCTCGACCATGGGCACCAAGGAGGAGCTGGCCGGGCTGCTCTCGCTCTGCGCGACCTCCGGCGTCCGGCCGGTGATCGACTCGGTGCTGCCGCTGGCCGAGGCCCGGGAGGGCTTCGCCCGGCTCGCCAAGGGCGACGTCTTCGGCAAGATCGTCCTCAACCCGTAGGACCCGTAGGACCCGTAGGACCCGCCGGAGCCGTCGGCCCGTCGGTCCGTCCCCGGACGTGCGGACGGGCCCGGCGCTCTCCCCCGAGAAGCGCCGGGCCCGTCCGGTCCTGCTGTCCTGCCGTACGACCGGCCTGCCGTGCGGCCCGCCTCAGCCGAGCAGCCGCTTGAGCCGCTCGCCGGCCGCGCCGAGCACCGAGCGCGCCTCGGCGAGCCCCTCGGGCGTCACCCCGCCGTCCCGGGCCGCGTCGCGGACCTGGTCGCGGAAGCGGTCGAGCAGCCGCTCCAGCTCCCGGGCCGGGTCGCCGGCCGGGTCGGTCGCTGCCCACGGCGGCAGGTCGGCCGGGGCGGCGGCCGGCTCGTCCTTGTCCAGGTCGATCCTGGTCACCGTGACCTCGTCGGCCGGGGCGGCGGGCGCCTCCGCCCCCGGGTGGCCCCAGCGGGCCGCGTCGGCCAGCCCGGCCAGCCCCTTGGTCAGCTCCGAGAGGCCCTCGGCCAGCCCGGTAGGCCAGTCGCCCTTCGCGGCGTGCTCGCGCACCTGCTGCTCGACCCGGCGCTTGATCCGCAGGGCCTCCTGCTGGGCCGCGGTGCGGGCGGCCCTGGACTGCTCGCGCAGCCGGCGGGCCTCCTCCTCGGCGGCCTTCACCTTGGCCTTGGCGGCCTTCTCCTGCTCCTTGGCGCGCTTGGCCTGCTCCTTGGCCTGGCGCTTGAACTGGGTGAACTCGTCCTTGGCGCGCTGCCAGGACTCCTTGTCCCCCCAGGGCCCGGCCCACGGGTCCCCGTCCTCGGCGCGGTCCGGCCTGGGGGCCGCCTTCGCGGCGTTCCACAGCTCCTCGCGCAGGTTCTTGGCGCTGTCCCGGACGTCCTCGCGGATCGCCCCGGCGAGCTGCGTCACGGAGTCGTGGATCTCCACCTCAAGCTCGTCCAACTCGGCCTGGCGGCCCGCCAGTTCGGTGCGGCCGGCCTCGGTGAGCCGGTACACCTTGCGGCCGCCCTCGGTGCTGTGGGCGACCAGGCCCTCCTGCTCCAGCTTGGCGAGCCGCGGGTAGACCGTCCCGGCGGAGGGCGCGTAGAGGCCCTGGAAGCGCTCCTCCAGGAGGCGGATCACCTCGTAGCCGTGCCGCGGGGACTCGTCCAGCAGCTTCAGCAGGTAGAGCCGCAGCCGGCCGTGGCCGAAGACGGGGCTCATCTCACGCCTCCTTGGTGAGGTCGGGTCCGGCGGGCTTGTCGAGGCTCGGGCCGGCCGGCAGCTCGCGGACCACCACCGGCTCCTCGTCCTCCGCGTCCGGGCGGCGCAGCACCGTGACGGCGCCGGAGACGGTCGTCACCGCGAGGCTGCCCTGGCCGTCGCCGAGCTGGCCGGACAGGCGCTTGGCGCCCCAGCTGCCGCCCAGCTTGAGCTGGTCGAAGGTGCTGGAGACGTCGCCGCTGGTGGAGCCGGCGTCGACCCGGGCGTCGGCGAGCGAGGGGAGCCGGACGGCGACCTGGCCGCTGACCGTGGTGACCTTGATGTCGGCCGGGGTGAGCACGTCGAGGTCCAGGGTGACGGCGCCGGTGACCGAGTTGGCCTGGATCCGCTCGGCCGTGCCGGCGACCACCGTGAGCTGGCCGGACACGGTGTTCACCTTGAGCTGGCCGCCCACCGACTGGGCGTCCACGTCGCCCGAGACGGTGTTGGCGTCGGTGCGGCCGCTGAGCCCGACCAGCGTGGCGTCGCCGTTGGCGCTCTGCACCGACACGTGGCCGGCGAAGCCGGAGACGGTGGCGCCGGCCGAGACGGTGCCCACCTTGACCTCGGTGCCGGCCGGGACGGTCAGGGTGACGCCGGCGACGCGCTTGTTCTTGAGCGAGCCGAAGAAGCTCTTGATCGAGGTGGCGGACTTGAGCCAGTCGCCGACCTCGCCCCAGCTGCTGATGTCCTTGTAGGTGACCGTGAGGACGCCGTCGACCAGCGTCACGTGCAGCGGTTCGCCGCGCAGCTCGGTGACCTCCAGGCGGGCCGGGCCGTCGGCCGCCACCACGTTCACGGTGCCGTCGACGACCCGCACGCTGACCGTGCGCACGGCCTCGTCGATGGTGATGCTGTCGGGTCCCTCGACCGTCCACTGGCTCATCTCTGCCGCCTCCCGTTGCGACTCGCGATGTATCGCGTTCCCTGCTGAAGACGATATATCGCGTGGCGGGAAAAGCAAGCGGTTCGGCCCCTGATCCCGGCCCGGACGCGGCCCTGAGGCCACCCCTACGGGACAACGCGAGAGGCCCGGAGGGCAGTAGCCTCCGGGCCTCTCACGGGCGGTTCACCGCGTCACTCGTCGTCCTCGTCGTCGAGCCGCGCCAGCCAGGTGGCCAGCCGCTCGACCGGGATCTCGAAGTCGGGGTTGAGGTCGACGAACTCGCGCAGGCGCTCGGCCAGCCACTCGAAGGTGACCTCCTCGTCGCCGCGCCGGTTCTGCAGCTCCTCGATGCCTCGGTCGGTGAAGTACACGGTTCGCTCCGGTCGGATGGGGGTTGACCTGGTCAGGATAGACCGGCCTGGCCGTTGGCCCGCCAGGAGCTGATGGTCACCTTGGCGGCCCCGGTGCTCGCGTCGGCGACCTCCACGACGGCGACGGCGATGTTCTGGGTCACCCGGTCGCGGATGCACAGCAGCCGGCCGGCCGGGACGTGGTTGAAGCTGAGGTCGGTGTCCGGGCGGGAGTCGATCGCGCTCGCGCACTGCTCCGGCGTGACGCTGGCCTCGCTGATCACGGCGAAGTCGGAGGCGTTGTCCCCGTAGGCGGAGAAGGCGTCCGCCCGGCCGCCGCAGCAGTTCGCCTTGCCGAGCCCGAAGCCCCACTTCAGGTTGGTGTCGTGCGGGACGACCTTGCCGGCGTTCAGGTCGATCCGGTAGGCGTCGCTGGTGTACTCGGCGCCGGGGATGGCGAGCGAGACCTTGTCGAGTGCCGGGGTGTAGCCGCTGGGCCGGGCGGGCGCCGAGACGGTGGCGCCGGGCGTGGAGGGCTTGCCCGTCGGCGCCGTCACCGGGGTGTTGCCGGAGGACGGGCTCGCGCCGGTGGCCGGGGCGGTGACGGCGCCCGACGTCGGCAGCGGCGCGGCCGACTGGCTCTGGGACTGGGCGGCGGCCGGCGGGTTGCCGGTCGACTTGCCGTCGTTCAGCTTCTTCATCAGGAAGACGCCGCCTGCGGTGCCGCCGATCGCCATCACCAGGGCGACGACGAGCAGGGCCTTCCAGGACACCCCGCCCTTCTTGGCCTTCGGCTCGGGCTTGGCGGGCTCGGGGACGTCGGTGACCACCGGGCCGGGCGGCGGGGTGTCGTAGGTCGGCGGCTCGCTGCGCAGCTGCACGGTGGGCGGCGAGGTGAGCACCGGGGCGGTCGGCGCCTCGGTGGGCGGCTGCGGGGCGCCGTACGCGCCGACCGGCGGCGGCACGAAGCCGGGCGGGGGGCCCGCGGGCGGCTGGTGGGTGACGGCCGTGGCCGGGTGGGTCGGCCCGGTGGGCGACGGGAGGACGGCCGGCGGCGGGGGAGTGGCGGGCACGGCCGGCATCGGGGTCGGCGGGGTGGCGGGGACGGCCGGCACCGGCGTGGGCGGCGTCTTGGGCAGGTCCGAGCGACGGGTGATCTCGGTGTTGACCTGGCGCGGCAGCCAGTCCTCGCCGAACCGCAGCTGCCCGCCGACCTCCGGGTGGTTGCGGGCGACCTGGATGATCTCGGCGGGCGTCGGCCGGTCCTCCGGGAGCTTCGCCAGGCAGCGCAGGACCAGCTCGCGCAGGTCGGCCGGGACGGCGTCCAGGTCGGGCTCCTCGTGCACGACCCGGTAGAGGACGGCGGTGTCCGGGCCGTCGCCGAACGGCGCCGCGCCGCCGGCCACGTACGCGGCCAGCGCGCCGAGCGCGAACACGTCGGTGGCCGGGGTGACCGGGCGGCCCTGGGCCTGCTCGGGTGACATGAAGGCGGGGGAGCCGATCCGGTAGCCGGTGCCGGTCAGCGCGGTGGCGTCGGCGGCCCGGGCGATGCCGAAGTCGATCACCCGCGGGCCGTCCCCGGCGACCAGCACGTTGGCGGGCTTGAGGTCGCGGTGCACCACCTCGACGCTGTGGATGGCCTGCAGCGCCTCGGCGATGCCGCCCATCAGCAGCAGGACGGTGCGCACCGGCAGCGCGCCGTTCTCGCGTACGACCTGCTGGAGGGACGGGCCGGGCACGTACGCGGTGACCAGCCAGGGGGCGTCCGAGTCCAGGCCGCCGGAGTCGATCACCTGCGCGGTGTAGAGCCCGTGGATCCGCTGGGCGTTGCTGACCTCCTGGGCGAAGCGGCGGCGGAACTCGCCGTCCTCGGCGAACTCGGGGCGGACCACCTTGAGGGCGACCGGGCGCCCGCCCGGCGTGTACGAGAGGTAGACCCGGCCCATGCCGCCGGCGCCCAGCCGGGCGAAGAGCCGGTAGCCGCCGACCTCCCGGGGGTCGTCGGGCTGCAGCGGCTGGAAGACCGGCGGGAGCTTGCTGGCGTCCCTCGGCGTGTCGGCGGTCATCTGGGTCATCCCCCTGGGAGAGCGGTGAGGTCGTCCGACCGGCCCGGGCCGCGGTGACGGGGCTCCCGGGCAGCGATCTGGCGAGGCATAACCTATCGATCCGTCAGCGGGCCCGGCACGCCGGTATCCGATTGGTTGCAGAGCTGCGACCTTGACATGGCATCGTGGGGAAACGGTTCTGCCGCAAACGAAACGGCCCCCGCCCTCCCGCGAGGGGAGGACGGGGGCCGGTTGCGTCAGCCTGGCTCAGGGCCTCAGATCGAGTAGACCTCTTCGATCAGGGCCTGCTGCTCGGCGGCGTGGCGCTTGGCCGAGCCGACCGCCGGCGACGACGCCGCCGGGCGGGCGACGCGGCGCAGGCGCGAGCCGTTGGCGCTGCGGCCGATGACGACCTGCAGGTGGTCGACCAGGTTCATCGCGATGAACGGCCAGGAACCCTGGTTGGCCGGCTCCTCCTGCGCCCAGATGAACTGGACGTTGTCGCCGTAGCGGGCCAGCTCCTCCTGGAGCTCGGCCACCGGCAGCGGGTAGAGCCGCTCGACCCGGACGATCGCCGTGTCGGTGACGCCGCGCTCGGTGCGCGCCGCCTCCAGGTCGTAGTAGAACTTGCCGGCGGTGATGACCACCTTGCGGACCTGCGCCGGGTCGACGGTGGAGTCGCCGATGACGGGGCGGAACGAGCCGGACAGGAACTCCTCGGTCGCACTCGCCGCGGCCTTCAGGCGCAGCATCGACTTCGGGGTGAAGACGACGAGCGGCTTGTGGTGCGGGTTGTGCGCCTGCCAGCGCAGCAGGTGGAAGTAGTTCGACGGCAGCGTCGGCATGGCGACCGTCATGTTGTTCTGCGCGCACAGCTGCAGGAAGCGCTCCGGGCGGGCGGACGAGTGGTCCGGGCCCTGGCCCTCGTAGCCGTGCGGCAGGAGCAGGGTGACGCCCGAGTGCTGGCCCCACTTCTGCTCGGCGGAGGCGATGTACTCGTCCACCATGGTCTGCGCGCCGTTGACGAAGTCGCCGAACTGCGCCTCCCACATGACCAGCGCGTTCGGGCGGGTCAGCGAGTAGCCGTACTCGAAGCCCATGGCCGCGTACTCCGACAGCAGGCTGTCGTAGACGGTGTAGCGGGCCTGGTCCTCGGTGAGGTACTGCAGCGGGGTGTAGTCCTCGCCGGTCTTGCGGTCGATCAGGACGGCGTGCCGCTGGCCGAAGGTGCCGCGGCGGCTGTCCTGGCCGGCCAGGCGGACCGGGTGGCCCTCCATGAGCAGCGAGCCGATGGCGAGGGTCTCGCCCATCGCCCAGTCGATGGTGTTGTCCTCGACCGAGGCGGCGCGGCGCTGCAGCTGCGGGAACAGGCGCGGGTGGACGGTCAGCCACTCCGGCAGGTTGACCTGCGAGGCGGCGATCCGCTTGACCATCTCCTGGGAGATGCCGGTCTGGATGCTGACCGGGAAGTCGGCGACCGGCTTGCCGGTGGCGCCGACGGCCGGCGTCTGGGCCGCGTCGCGGACCTCGGCGAAGACCTTCTCCAGCTGGCCCTGGAAGTCCTGGAGCGCCTGCTCCGCCTCTTCCATGGTGATGTCGCCGCGACCGATCAGGCCCTCGGTGTACAGCTTGCGCACCGAGCGCTTCTTGTCGATCAGGTCGTACATCAGCGGCTGGGTGAACGACGGGTTGTCGGCCTCGTTGTGACCGCGGCGGCGGTAGCAGATGAGGTCGATCACCACGTCCTTGTGGAACTCCTGGCGGAACTCGAAGGCGAGCCGCGCGACGCGGACCACGGCCTCCGGGTCGTCGCCGTTCACGTGGAAGATCGGGGCCTCGATCATGCGGGCCACGTCGGTGCAGTACATCGAGGAGCGCGAGGACGCCGGGGCGGCGGTGAAGCCGACCTGGTTGTTCACCACGAGGTGGATCGTGCCGCCGGTGCGGTAGCCGCGCAGCTGCGACATGTTCAGCGTCTCCGCGACGACGCCCTGGCCGGCGAAGGCCGCGTCGCCGTGGATCTGGATCGGCAGCACCGGGAAGGTGGTGCCGCCCTGGTCCAGGACGTCCTGCTTGGCGCGGACGATGCCCTCGACGACCGGGTCGACCGTCTCCAGGTGGGAGGGGTTCGCGGCGAGCGAGACCTTGATGGTCTCGCCGTCCAGGCCGGTGAAGGTGCCCTCGGCGCCCAGGTGGTACTTGACGTCGCCGGAGCCGTGCATCGACTTCGGGTCCAGGTTGCCCTCGAACTCGCCGAAGATCCGGGCGTACGGCTTGCCGACGATGTTGGCCAGCACGTTCAGGCGGCCGCGGTGGGCCATGCCGATGACGGCCTCGTCGAGGCGGTGCTCGGCGGCGGCGTCGATCGTGGCGTCCAGCAGCGGGATGAGCGACTCGCCGCCCTCCAGCGAGAAGCGCTTCTGCCCGACGTACTTGGTCTGCAGGAAGGTCTCGAAGGCCTCGGCGGAGTTCAGGCGGCGCAGGATGCGCAGCTGCTCGTCGCGCTCGGGCTTGGAGTACGGCTTCTCCAGGCGTTCCTGGATCCACTTGCGCTGCTTCGGGTCCTGGATGTGCATGTACTCGATGCCGACGGTGCGGCAGTACGAGTTGCGCAGCAGGCCGAGGATGTCGCGGAGCTTCATCATCTTCTGGCCGCCGAAGCCGCCGACCGCGAACTCGCGCTCCAGGTCCCACAGGGTGAGGCCGTGCTGGACGACGTCCAGGTCGGGGTGCTTGCGCTGCTTGTACTCCAGCGGGTCGGTGTCGGCCATCAGGTGGCCGCGCACGCGGTACGCGTGGATGAGCTCCATGACGCGGGCGGTCTTGTTGACCTCGTCGTCGTGGGTGGTGGCGACGTCGGTGGCCCAGCGGACCGGCTCGTACGGGATCCGCAGCGACTCGAAGATCTCGTCGTAGAAGCCGTTCTCGCCGAGCAGCAGGCGGTGGATCTCGCGCAGGAACTCGCCGGACGCCGCGCCCTGGATGACGCGGTGGTCGTAGGTCGAGGTCAGCGTCATGATCTTGGAGACGCCCAGGCGGGACAGGGTCTCCGGGGCGGAGCCCTGGAACTCGGCCGGGTACTCCATGGCGCCGACGCCGACGATGGTGCCCTGGTTCTGCATCAGGCGCGGCACGGAGTGCACGGTGCCGATGCCGCCGGGGTTGGTCAGCGAGACCGTGACGCCGGTGAAGTCGTCCATGGTCAGCTTGTTGGCGCGGGCCCGGCGGACGATGTCCTCGTAGGCCTGCCAGAAGCCGAAGAAGTCGAGCGTCTCGGCCTTCTTGATGGCCGCGACGACGAGCTGGCGGTCGCCGTTGGGCTTGACCAGGTCGATGGCCAGGCCCAGGTTGATGTGCTCGGGCTTGACCAGGAAGGCCTTGCCGCCCTCCACCTTGTAGCTGTGGTTCATCCCCGGGTGGGCCTTGATGGCCTGGACCAGGGCGTAGCCGATCAGGTGGGTGAAGGAGACCTTGCCGCCGCGGGCGCGCTGCAGGTGGTTGTTGATGACGATGCGGTTGTCGATCAACAGCTTCGCCGGGACGGCGCGGACCGAGGTCGCGGTCGGCACCTCCAGCGAGGCGTCCATGTTGGTGGCGACGGCCTTCGCCGGGCCGCGCAGCTGGACCAGCTCCGGGCCGGTGGCCTCGGGAGCGGCGGGGGCGGCCGGGGCCGCGGCCTTGGGGGCCGGCGGTGCGGCGGGCGCGGCGGCGAGCGGCGCGGGAGCCGCCACCGGGGCCGGGGCGGCCGGCGCGGCGGGGGCGGGCGCGGCGGCCGGAGCAGCAGCGGGCGCGGGGGCAGCGGCAGGGGTCGGCGTGGGGCCGGCCTGGGTCGCGGCCTGGGTCACTGGGGTCACCTCGGAACCGGGCTTGTAGTCGGCGAAAAAGTCCCACCAGGCTCGGTCGACCGAGTTCGGGTCCTGGAGGTACTGCTGGTAGATCTCATCGACGAGCCACTCATTGGGACCGAAGCCAGTGGAGCTAGCCGAGCTGTTGGGGGTTTCTTGGGACTGTGGCGACACGGCGGCAACCGCCCTCTTCCGCTTCCTTTTGGGATGTTTGGACAGCGGGGATTAAGGCTACGCCCCTGACCAGTGATCGCGCAGTCCCCGGGGGGCAGGCGTCGTCCAGATCACAGTCCTGACCTGCAGATTGGCCGAAAATGTGCGTTAGAAACGCGCATCTGAGGGGAACCGACCAGGCCCGATCGCCCCGCAAATCGGGATGAAAACGGACAAAAGCCAGGTCGAATCTTCGAACGATCTTCGTGTACGTCTGTGTCGGATCTGTGACACAAACCCCACTGCGCACCCTCGGGAGCCCTTTCGGGACCTCCCTTGGGGGATCGCACGAGACGATCATGCGGGCCGGCCGCCGCGGGTCAGCGCGGGCCGGGCAGCCGGACCTCGATCCGGCAGCCGCGCGGGGACTCCGCGACCGCGATCCGCCCGCCGTGCAGGTCCACCGCCCAGCGGGCGATGGCCAGGCCGAGGCCGGTGCCGCCGTCGGAGCCCGGCCCCTGGGCGGTGGCCGTGCCGCTGCGGCTGAACCGCTCGAACACCCGGTTGCGGTCGGCCGGCGGGATGCCGGGCCCTTCGTCCTCGACCTCCAGCAGCAGGCCGCCGGGCTCGCCGTCGGGCCGTGCGCGCACCGTCACGGTGCCGCCGGGCGGGGAGTGCTTGCAGGCGTTGTCGACCAGGTTGGCGACCACCTGGTGGAGGCGTTCCGGGTCCGCGACGCCGGTCAGGCCGGCCGGGCTGACCTCCAGCGCGAGCCGGACGTCCCCGCGCCGGGAGAAGGCCCCGCCCGCCGTCGCGCCGTCCACGGTGACGCCGCGCAGCACGCCGTCGAGGAACTCGCGCACCTCGAAGGGGCGGGCGTCGAGGTCGACCACGCCGTCGTCGATCTTGGAGAGGTCGAGCAGGTGGGTGACCAGGCGGCCGAGCCGCTCGGTCTGCTCCAGGGCGGCTCCGAGGGTCGCCGGGTTGGGCTGCACCACGCCGTCCACCACGTTCTCCAGCACGGCGCGCAGCGCGGCGATGGGCGTGCGCAGCTCGTGCGAGACGTTGGCGACCAGTTCGCGCCGGTGGCGGTCGGCGGCCTCCAGGTCGGCGGCCATCTGGTTGAAGGTGGCGGCCAGCTCGCCGATCTCGTCGCGCGAGCTCACCTCGACCCGGCGGCTGTAGTCGCCGGAGGCCATCGCGCGGGCGGCCGCGGTCATCTCGCGCAGCGGGGCGGTGAGCCCGTGCGCGAGGAACTGCATGAAGAGCAGCGACGCGATCATCGAGAAGATCATGATGATGCGGATCTGCGTCTCGGACTTCATCGCCACGACGACCATGCCGCTGGCGAGGAAGACGGAGACGATCACGAGCAGCGCGAGCTTGCCCTTGATCGACCGGACGGGGTCGAGCGGCCGGATGTCGGCCCAGACCCGGCGGGCGGCGCGGGCGGCGAGGGTCTGCGACCGGGTGCCGGCGGCGTCGCCGTTGCGTTGCTGTGGAAAGGTCATTGGTCCCTGTGGTCCCCCGCATGGGTACGGCGGTTCGGGACACGGGCCCCCCGGAGGCCCGATGCCCGAGGCGCCGCTAGGAGAGCGGGGCCTCCAGCGCGTAGCCGACACCGTGGACGGTGCGGATCCAGCTGGCGCCGATCTTCCGGCGCAGCGCCTTGACGTGGCTGTCGACGGTGCGGGTGCCGGACGCGTCGGTCCAGTCCCACACCTCGGCCAGCAGCTGCTCGCGGGTGAGCACGGCGCGCGGCTGGGCGGCCAGGCACGCGAGCAGGTCGAACTCGGTCGGCGTCAGGTGGACGTCGCCCGAGGCGAGCCGCACCCGGCGCTGCACGTGGTCGATCTCCAGCTCGCCGAAGCGCAGCGAGCCGAGCGCGGGCGTGCGGGCGGCCTGCTGGGCGCGCTCGACGCGGCGCAGCAGCACGTTGACCCGGGCGGCCAGTTCGCGCATGGAGAAGGGCTTGGTCATGTAGTCGTCGGCACCGACGCCGAGGCCGACCAGCAGGTCCGTCTCGTCGTCGCGCGCGGTCAGCATCAGCACCGGCACCGGTCGCTGGGCCTGGATCCGGCGGCACACTTCGAGGCCGTCGAATCCGGGCAGCATGATGTCGAGGACGACCAGGTCCGGCTGCCAGGTGTGGAAGCCGTCGACCGCGCCGGGGCCGTCGTGGGCCACGGCGACCTTGAAGCCCTCCGCGCCCAGCCGGGCCGCGATCGACTCCGCGATCGTGGGCTCGTCCTCCACCACCAGCACTCTGCGCTGGCTGCTCACCGTGCCGCCGCTGTTGCTGTTGTCCTGCTGAATTTCTGTCACGGTCACGCCACCGCCCCCAGGGCTGCGGGCCGGCCACCTGTGGGGATGGCGGGGCTCCGCTTCGTAGTCTTGTTCCGTCGTGGACTGTGTGCCGGGTCCGCCGTCCCGTCGCGTGCGCGGATCGGAGGGCGGAGGTCGGCCACCCGCTTCTCCCGCGCACTTCGCAGCGTACGGACAGCGGCTGCCTCCCGGCAGGTGGACCGGACGTTTCCGGCCCGTTGGGCCGGTTCCGGCCCGCTCTCGGACCCACTCACGAGTGGGCACGGGCCGATACCTTACCCGGCGTTTTTTCACTGCGTAACGGTACGTATGCAGTCGAGTTGACGCCAAGTCGCCGGTCAGGGCCGTTACTGACGGGTCAAACGGAAGTAGGTCTGGACCAATGCCGGAATCCGGCCGGTCGGCCGGTTCCCCGGTCTTCACGGGCTTTTCTCAGCTGGTTCTCAGAACCTCGACGTAACGTGATCACGACAACGCCCCGCGGGAGGGATTGCGGGCGCGCGCCGGTACGTTGGTTCCCCCGGGCGGGAGCCGGGGACCGGTTGCTGCGGGCGTGGAGCGGAGGCGGCATGGCTGGACTGCGGCGCGGTGGCGGACCGGCGGGACCGCGCCCGGGGCCGTGCCCGCCGTGGGCCGGACCGCCGTACGGGATGCTCCGGCTCGGGCTGCGCACCGGGGTGGCCGAGTGGCTGCTGGCCCGGGTGCCGACGCCCCGGCGCAACCCTTTCGCCCTCGGATATCTCGCCGTGGTGGGCGCCACCACGACCTTTGCCGAACTCGCGGATCCGGATCTCGTCCTGCGGCTGCAGGAGGCCTCCAGTTCGGACGGCCACAATCTTTTGCACCACCCTTTGCGGGCGCTGCTGCTCAGTGGTTTCTGGGTGGCCGGCTCGGTGTGGATGCCGTACCTCTGGGGATTCGCCTTCACCGTCGCGCCGCTGGAGCGCCGGGTCGGTTCCCGGCGGGCGGCGGCGGTCTTCGCGATCGGGCACGTGACGGCCACGCTGCTGTCCCAGGCGGTGGTGATCACCGCCGTGGAGACCGGGCACCTGGAGTCCGCGGCGATGGACTACCTGGACATCGGGGTCAGCTACGGCGTGCTGGTCAGTCTCGGCGCGCTCGCCGGGCTGCTCTCCTGGCGCGGGCGGCTGCTGGCGCTGGGCGGCGCGGCGGCGCTGATCGCCGAGCAGATCGTCACCGAGAACGACCTGGTCACCGCGGTGGGCCACCCGGTGGCGGTGCTGACCGGCGTGGCGCTGTGGCGCTGGCTGCGCCACGGCCCCCGGCGCGGGCCGCGCCCGCTGCGCGCGGAGCTTCCGGAGGCCGGTCCCGGGCCGGCCGCGGCCGCCGGCGGCGCCCCGGTCTTGGACGTCCGTTAACTCGTTCGGGGGTTTTTGACGACCTTCCCGCCGCCTCCGCCTGGACCCCTTTTCCGTTCGCTCACGGCGAACAAAGCTCGGGGAACATCCGGCGCCCCCGAAGCCTTAGTCAGGTCGACTCAAGTTCACTGACTGGGGAGAGATCATGGCATCGACGTCCGCACCGCTCACCCTGCCCGTGCTGCCGCTCGACGACGAGGTCGTCCTGCCGGGCATGGTCGTCCCGCTGGACCTGAAGGACACCGAGGTGCGCGCCGCGGTGGAGGCCGCCCGCGCGGCGGCCGGCGGCGCCGACAAGCCGCAGGTCCTGCTGGTCCCCCGGGTGGACGGCTCGTACGCGGCGGTCGGCACGCTGGCCGCCGTCGAGCAGGTCGGCCGGCTGGCCGACGGCCCCCACGCGATCGGGCAGCCGGCGGCGCTGGTGCGCGCCGTGCGGCGGGTCCGGATCGGGGCCGGCACCACCGGCCCCGGCGCCGCCCTCTGGGTCGAGACCACGCCGTTCCGGGAGTCCTCGGTCGGCATGCCGGTGGCCGGCCGGGCCGCCGAGCTGGTCAAGGAGTACAAGGCGCTGTCCACCCAGTGGCTGCGCAGGCGCGGCGCCTGGCAGATCGTCGACCGGGTGGACCGGATCGAGGGCGTCGGCGAGCTCGCCGACAACATCGGCTACGCGCCCTTCGCCACCGCCGAGCAGAAGCTCAAGGTGCTGCTGGAGGCCGACCAGGTCGCCCGCCTGGAGTACGCGCTGGCGCTGCTGCGCGACCACCTCGCCGAGGAGGAGGTCAACGACACGATCCGCAAGGACGTCGAGGAGGGCGTGGCCAAGCAGCAGAAGGAGTTCCTGCTCCGCCGCCAGCTGGAGGCCGTCCGCAAGGAGCTGGCCGAGCTCAACGGCGACCCGGCCGACGAGGAGGGCGACTACCGTGCCCGCGTCGAGGCGGCCGACCTGCCCGCGGGCGTCCGCGAGGCCGCGCTGAAGGAGGTCGACAAGCTGGAGCGCGCGTCCGACCAGTCGCCCGAGGGCTCGTGGATCCGCACCTGGCTGGACACCGTCCTGGAGCTGCCGTGGAACGAGCGCACCGAGGACGCGTACGACATCACCGGCGCCCGCGCGGTGCTGGACGCCGACCACGCCGGCCTCGGCGACGTGAAGGACCGCATCGTCGAGTACCTCGCGGTGCGCAAGCGCCGTTCCGAGCAGGGGCTCGGGCTGGTCGGCGGCCGCCGGGGAGGCGCGGTGCTGGCCCTGGTCGGGCCGCCCGGCGTCGGCAAGACCTCGCTCGGGGAGTCGGTGGCCCGCGCGATGGGCCGCACGTTCGTCCGGGTCGCGCTCGGCGGCGTCCGGGACGAGGCCGAGATCCGCGGCCACCGGCGCACCTACGTCGGCGCGCTGCCCGGCCGCCTGGTGCGGGCGATCAAGGAGGCCGGCTCGATGAACCCGGTCGTCCTGCTCGACGAGATCGACAAGGTCGGCTCCGACTACCGGGGGGACCCGGCCGCCGCCCTGCTGGAGGTGCTGGACCCGGCGCAGAACCACACCTTCCGGGACCACTACCTGGAGGTCGAGCTCGACCTCTCCGACGTCGTCTTCCTCGCCACCGCCAACGTGCTGGAGGCCATCCCCGAGCCGCTGCTCGACCGGATGGAGCTCGTCCGGCTCGACGGCTACACCGAGGACGAGAAGGTCGTCATCGCCCGCGACCACCTGCTCCCGCGCCAGCTGGAGCGGGCCGGGCTCGGCAGCGGACAGGTCGGCGTCGAGGAGGCGGCGCTGCGCAGGCTCGCCGGGGAGTACACCCGGGAGGCCGGCGTGCGGAACCTGGAGCGCTCGATCGCCCGGGTGCTGCGCAAGATCGCCGCGCAGGCCGAGCTCGGCGAGCGCGAGCTGCCCGCCGTGATCGGCGCGGACGACCTGCGCGCCCTGATCGGCCGCCCGCACCACGTGCCGGAGGCCGCCCAGGAGCCGGCCGAGCGGCGCACCGCCGTCCCCGGCGTGGCGACCGGCCTCGCGGTCACCGGCGCCGGCGGCGACGTCCTCTACATCGAGGCCTCGCTCGCCGACGCCGAGACGGGCGGCACCGGGCTGACCCTGACCGGGCAGCTGGGCGACGTCATGAAGGAGTCCGCGCACATCGCGCTCTCCTTCCTGCGCTCGCGCGGCGCCGAGCTGGAGCTGCCGGTCACCTCGCTGCGTGACCGCGGCGTGCACCTGCACGTCCCGGCCGGGGCCGTCCCCAAAGACGGACCGAGCGCCGGCATCACCATGACCACCGCGCTCGCCTCGCTGCTCTCCGGCCGCAAGGTGCGCACGGACGTGGCGATGACGGGCGAGGTGTCGCTGACCGGACGGGTGCTGCCGATCGGCGGGGTGAAGCAGAAGCTGCTCGCCGCCGACCGGGCCGGGATCACCACGGTGATCATCCCCAAGCGCAACGAGGCCGATCTGGACGACGTCCCGGCCGAGGTGCTGGAGCGGCTCACCGTGCACCCGGTGGCGGACGTCCGCGAGGTGCTCAAGCTGGCCCTGGAGCCGGCCGAGGTGCTCGTCGCCGCCGCCTGACGCGGGATCAGGGCCCGGGGGGGGGGGGGCCGCCGCCGCCCCCCCCGCCGCCGCCCCCCCGGGGGGTCGGTGGGTGTGT
>NZ_JBHVPD010000132.1:0-23899 GCF_042887525.1 Kitasatospora sp. NPDC057936 | reverse complement strand
GTCGGCGAACTCCCCAAAACCCGCTCCGGCAAGATCATGCGCCGCCTCCTGCGCGACATCGCCGAAGGCCGCGAAGTCGGCGACACCACCACCCTCGCCGACAGCACCGTCATGAGCCAGATCCAGGCCCAGCTCCCGCCCTCCGGCGGCAACGGCTGAGCGCGCTGACACCCGGGTACTGACATCGGAGTGCTGATCTCGGAGCGCTGATCTCGGAGCGCTGACACCCGAGTGAGGCAACGGGCGGGGCCCCGGGCGGTGATGACCGCCCGGGGCCCCGTCGTCGTACGGACGGTCCGTCACAGGTCACAGGACTCCCGCCACCTGGACGTCACCGCCTGCCCTCGACCGTCGCGGGAGCTTCCAGCGTCTCCAGAGCGTCCAGACCCACCGGGCCGCGCCGCTGCGCGGTCAGGGTCCGCAGAGTCTCGTACGCGCTCTGGACGAAGCCGCGGCTGCGCAGCGACCGTGCCCTGGCCATCACCGCCAGCCCCACCTGCGCACGCGGGCTGAAGCCTGCGAAGGCGGTGAAGCCCCGGGTGGAGCCGGCGTGGAACACGAGTTCCTCGCCGTCGTCCTCGTCCGGGTCCGCCCCCGCGGCCACCGACCGCTGGTTCCAGCCCAGGCAAATCCGGGTGGTACCACCCCGGCGCCGGCCCGCCCGCGGGCGGCGGACCTCGCCGAGCGCCGTCCGCAGCACCGCCGCGTCGGCCCGTTCCGGGAGCGGCACGGCGTCCAGCGACAGGTGCGCCTGGAGGTAGCGGAGCATGTCGTCGCCGGTCGAGCGCAGTGCGGCCGCGCCCGGCAGGGCCGGCAGCCGGAAGGACGGCACCCGGCGCCCGCGCCGGTACCCGGCGACCTCCTCCCGGCCGGGGCCGCTGGAGGTGTCGACCAGGCCGAGCGGCCCGCAGACCCGGGCGGCCAGGAGGTCGTCGTAGCGCTGTCCGGCCGCGTTGGCCAGCAGCAGTCCGAGCAGTCCGCAGCCGAGGCTCGAGTAGCGCACGTGCGTGCCGGGGGTGCCCCGAACGGGGGTCCGCGGCAGGGCCCTGAGCAGGTGGGCCGGGCCGAACGTGTCGTACGGGCTGGTGAACCACCGGGGTGCCATCGCGGGCAGCAGGCCGACCGGCAGCCGGGGCAGGCCCGAGGTGTGGGTGGCCAGGTGGAGCAGGGTGATCGGCCGCTCGTGCGGATAGCCGGGGGCGGCGTCGGCGGGCAGGTAACGGTCGATCGGGTCGTCGTACCGGACCTCGCCCCGGGCGGCCATCTCGGCGAGCAGCAGTCCGGTGAACGTCTTCGTCACGGAACCGAGTTCGAACCGGGTGTCGGCCCGGACCGGGCGCCGGCCGGAACGGTCGGAGCGTCCCCGGCAGGCGACCGTCCGTTCGTCACCGCGGATCACCGCGACGGCGACTCCCCCGGCGGGACCGGCCGCGTGGAACAGCGGGCGGAGCAGATGGTCGAGGTCGGTGGGGAGCTCGGGCTCGTCGGAGCCAGAGCGGCCCGAGGGGCCCGAGGGGCCACCAGGGCCGGAGGGGTCGGATGAGCCCGAGGGGCCGGCGGGGCCGGCGGGCAGAGCGGCGGACACGACGGTCTCACCGGGTAAGAGGGGCGGTCTGGGCATGGGGTGCCTCCGAAGCGGCGCAAGGGGTTTGACGGGGGATGACGCCTGGGCCCGGATCGGGCGGCGCCTGCATCCGACGATAGGAACGCGTTCACTCGTCTGCACGCGGCCGGGGCCATTCGGGTGCGGCGCCGGTGCTCCGCGAGGGTGCAGAACACAGCACCAGGGCTTAAGTCCTTAGGTAGGACAATCCGGATGTCACTCGGACGTTCCCGTTAGACTGCTAAGGACGCATCAAGGTCCTCGAACAGGAATCCGGGCGTCACAGGGCGCGCCGGGAAGTCTGGTCGGCACTTGCACCACGTGTGCATCCGTTTGCCGTTCCCAGCCCGCAGGAGGTCCGAGCGTGACCCGACAGCCGCCCGTCCACGAGCCGACGACCCGCCGCCGGCAGTTCCCAGGCCGGCTGCCCCTGCCCGAGCGCGCCTACATCACCGAGGCGCTGCGCACCGAGACGGTCGGCGGCATCCTGCTGCTGGTCGCCGCCGTGATCGCGCTGGTCTGGGCCAACGTCTGGCCCGGCGCGTACGAGAGCGTCCTCGACCACACCGTCGGCCCGTCCGCCCCGCTGCACCTGGACCTGACGCTCGGCGACTGGGCCAAGGACGGCCTGCTGACGATCTTCTTCTTCGTCGCCGGGATCGAGCTCAAGCGCGAGTTCGTCGCGGGCGAGCTGCGCAGTCCGAGCGCCGCCGTACTGCCCGTCATAGCCGCGGTCTGCGGTGTCGCGCTGCCCGCGGCCCTGTTCGCCCTGATCAACTCGGGCAGCGGCGGGCACCCGGGCGGCTGGGCGATCCCGACCGCCACCGACATCGCCTTCGCCCTCGGTGTCCTGGCCGTGGTCGGCAGCCACCTGCCCTCGGCGCTGCGCGCCTTCCTGCTCACCCTGGCCGTCGTGGACGACCTGATCGCGATCCTGATCATCGCGGTCTTCTACAGCTCCGGCATCAAGTTCTGGGCGCTCGGTCTGGCCTTCGTCGGCCTGGCGCTGTTCTGGTTCCTGCACCGGCGCGGGGTGCACGGCTGGTACCTGTTCGTGCCGCTGGCCTTCGTCATCTGGGCGCTGATGCACGAGAGCGGCGTGCACGCCACGGTCGCGGGCGTCGCCATGGGCCTGATGCTGCGCTGCCACCGCGAGGGCGACGAGGAGCACTCCCCCGGCGAGCACATCGAGCACCTGGTCCGGCCGCTGTCGGCCGGGCTGGCCGTCCCGGTGTTCGCGCTGTTCGCCGCCGGGGTGACGATCTCCGGCCCGGCGCTGCGCGAGGTGTTCACCCAGGCCACGCCGCTCGGCATCGTCCTCGGGCTGCTGGTCGGCAAGACGGTGGGCATCTTCGGGGGCACCTGGCTGGTCGCCCGGTTCACCCGGGCGGAGCTGAACCCGCAGCTCAAGTGGGCCGACATGTTCGCGGTCGCGGTGCTCGCGGGGATCGGCTTCACCGTCTCGCTGCTGATCAGCGAGCTGGCCTTCCCCGGGGACCTGGCGCTCGCCGACCGTTCGAAGACGGCCGTCCTGGTGGGCTCGCTGCTGTGCGCGGTGGTCGCCACCGTGCTGCTCAAGCTCCGCAACCGGCACTACCGCGCGCTGTGCGAGGAGGAGGACCGGGACACGGACGGCGACGGCGTCCCGGACATCTACCAGCCGGACGACCCGGCCTGGCAGGCCCGGGTGGCCGAGCTCGCGCCGCGCCCCGGCAGCGAGCAACCGCACCCCGGCAACGACCGGCCCCACCCCGGCGGCGACCGACCGGCTCCCGGCCACGACCGACCGGCTCCCGGCCACGACCGACCGCACCCCGGCAACGACCGACCGCACCCCGGCAACGACCGGCCGAGCGCCGGTCCGGCCGCCGGTCCGGGCGCGGCCCGCTGAAGCCGGCCGCCGGTTCCACCCATCCCGACCACCGGCACCACCCCGGAGCGCCGGACGGCTGCTGAGGGTCGCTCAGGGCCCCGTGGCCCGCCCCGGGCCCCCGGGGGGCCTCGGGCTCCGGGACACGTCCCCCCGGCGGGGCCCCGGAGTGGTGTGCGACTGGCCGGTAGGGGCATGATTCTGAGCTGTCGACAGTCCACTGACGCCCCCCGGGCCCCCTCCGGCCCCCGGGACCGCACCGCGCGGCGGCGTCACGCCGCACAGCCGCAGAGGAGAACCGCTGATGCCCGCAGGAGCCGCAGACCCGTCCAGCAACGGCCGGGCGCCCTACGAGGGCGAGCGTTCGGTGGGGCAGCTGTTCGCGGCGGCCACCGCCGACCTGTCCGCGCTGGTCCACGACGAGATCGCGCTCGCCAAGGCCGAGCTGCGGGCGGACGTCAAGCGCGGCGTCTCCGGCGGCGTGTCGCTGACGGTCGCCGGCGTGGTGGCCCTGGCCGCCGTCCCGATGCTGAGCGCCGCGGCGGCCTTCGGCATCCACGCGCTGGGCCTGTCGCTCGGCTGGTCGTTCCTGATCGTGGCCGGCGCCTACCTGCTGCTCGCGGTGCTGCTCGGCATGCTGGCCTGGCGTTCCTTCAAGAAGATCGAGAAGCCGGTCCGCACCATCGAGGGTGCGCAGAAGACCGCCGACGTGCTGAAGAACGCCCGTCCGCGGCCGGCCACCAAGGAGGAGATCGACCGGGCGCTGGGCCGCATCCCGTAAGGGCGGGGCCCCGCCAGGCGCACCGACTGCGAGTGCCGGGCGCGTGTCCGGCGCACGGATGTGACACGCTCTCGGTATGCCGCTTGACCAGAAGCCCGTGCCCGCGCAGCCGCCCGCCGACTCCGGCCCCGTCCGGGAGCCCGGCCGGGAGGCCGCCGCGAAGGCCGCGGACGGCGTCGGCGAGAGCGCCGGAAAGGCCCCGGGCGACGCCGGGGCCGAGGCGCCCGGCAGCTCCGCGGCCGAGGCCTGGAGCATCCGGCAGGACGGCCCGTGGACGCACCGCGACCTCGCCGCCAACGGCGCCCGGTTCCACATCGCCGAGCTGGGCGAGGGCCCGCTGGTGCTGCTGGTGCACGGCTGGCCGGAGTACTGGTGGGCCTGGCGCCACCAGCTGACCGCGCTCGCCGAGGCCGGCTACCGGGCGGTCGCGCTCGACCTGCGCGGCATCGGCGGCAGCGACCGCACCCCCCGCGGGTACGACCCGGGCAACCTCGCCCTGGACATCACCGGGGTGATCCGTTCGCTCGGCGAGCGCCGGGCCCACCTGGTCGGGCACGCCTCCGGCGGCACGCTGGCCTGGGTGGCGGCGGTGATGCGCCCGTCGGTGATCCAGAGCCTTACCGTGGTGTCCGCCGCGCACCCGCGGGACCTGCGCCGGGCACTGCTCACCGACCGCAAGCAGATCGCCGCCTTCGAGCACGTGCTGGGCTTCCAGCGGCCGTGGATACCGGAGCGCCGCCTGGTTGCGGACGACGCCGCGCTGGTCGCCCGCTACCTGGACGAGTGGACCGGGCCGGACAAGCTGGACGAGGGCGCGGTGCACGCGTACCGGCAGGCGATCCGGATCCCCAGCACCGCGCACTGCTCGATCGAGCCGTACCGCTGGCTGCTGCGGTCGATGGCCCGTCCGGACGGCATCCAGTTCGCCCGCCGGATGAAGAAGCCGATCGCCGCGCCCACGCTGCACGTCCAGGGGGCGGCGGACCCGGTGCTGCTGTCGCACACCGCGCTCGGCGGCGGCGAGTACGTGGCGGCGCCGTACCGGTGGCGGCTGATGCCGGGCGTCGGACACTTCCCGCACGAGGAGGCACCGGCGGAGTTCACGGCCGAGCTGCTGGACTGGGTCGGTCTGCACAAGGAGTGAGCGCTCCGGGCAGGACCGTCACCCCTGCCCATCTCAACTCCCTTGATGTTGCGCTCATATGACAAACGCATAGGCCACTTTCGATGGCGTCCGGACGGTTACCCCGACCGGCCCAGGGGCATCCATTCCGGTATGACCTGGATGCCCGATCGCGGCGGCGCATCGCGCGGCCGACGCCAGAACAGCCCGCACCGGTCCGCCCCCCGTACCGACTGGGCGGACGACCTCGGCTACGACGGCACGGACCGCCGTCAGCGAGCGGCGCAGCGACAGCTCGGCATCCCGCACATCCTCGGCCGGCGCGCCCGCTGGGTGGGCGCACGGCTGCGGCGCGAGACCTGAGGTCCCGCGCCGCGGTCGTCAACGACGTGCCGCCCGGTTCACCCGGGCAGTACGAGCCTGCTCACGGTCGTCGCACCGGTCCCACGCGTCCGTTCAGGCGTCCGTTCACGCGTCAGTTCACGCGTCAGTTCACGCGTCAGTTCACGATCGTCGGCGACAGCGCCGTGAACCAGAGCAGGACGAAGGTCGCACCCGCCATGATCGGCACCAGCACCTTGGTCTCGACGTTGTTGCCGCTGCGCTTGATCAGCACGATCTCGTAGCGCTCCTTGTGCGGCCAGAGCAGCGGCGCGCCCTTCTTCGTCAGGCAGTCGCCCAGCAGGTGCGCCAGCGTGCCCAGGCCGACCGCGTACGGCAGCCAGCCGGGGGCGTTCGGCATCCAGGTGTTCATCCCGAAGGTGCCGAGCGCGGCCAGGCCGACGACGGTGATCCACGCCTCCGGGCCGTCGCCGGGCGGGCAGAGCCGCAGCGCCCGGATCGCGAGCGCCAGCAGGAAGAACGTCACCGCGAGGGTGAAGTTGCGGCCCAGGAAGGTGACGCCCGCCCAGGTGCCGCCGCCCATCAGCGCGACGAACAGCAGCGAGTGGGTGGCGTGCCGGTGACCGCCGGAGGCCCAGGCCACGAAGCGGCAGAGCGCCTTGGAGAGCGGGCCGAGGAAGTTGGCGATCGAGCCGTCGTGGTGGTCGAGGTCGGGCAGCAGGGCCGCGCCCGCGCACAGCACCGTGCCCATCAGTATGTCCGCCGGCTGGAGCGTGGTGTGCAGCAGCAGCGGGGGCAGGAACGGCGCCGAGGCCGCGTACAGCATCGCCCCGCTGACCGCGTGCGAGTGACCCATCATCGGACTACCACGACCTCCCGTCGACCTCACTCCGGCACCGGCGCCGGATTGAGCCGAACGGGTGAGCGCGGCCGAGGCTACCAGGGCGGACTGACGGTCCGACGGATATCCGACCCCGCCGCACCGGCGCGCCGACCGGGGGCCAACGGGCCGACCGACCGCGGCGAGCCCGCCCACGACGACGGGCCCGCCGACGGCGACCGGGCGGCCCACGGCGGCGGGCCGGCCCGGGCCGGGTCAGAGCGCGCAGCCCTGGGTGTCCACCCGCCCCGAGGCGGAGCCGCCCTTCTCGGCGTCGTCCTTCACCTCGGCCGCCGTGAGCACGTACCCGGTGTCCGCGCTGTCCAGCGACTTGGCGAACACCACGCCGTACACCTGCCCGTCCGGGGTGAGCAGCGGTCCACCGCTGTTGCCCTGGCGGACCAGCGAGCGGACGGAGTAGACGTCGCGCACGACCTGGCCGCGGTGGTAGATGTCCGGGCCGTTGGCCTGGATGCGGCCGCGGATGCGGGCGGGCTGGACGTTGAAGGCGCCGTTCTCGGGGAAGCCGGCCACGATCGCGCTGTCGTTGGTCCTGGCCTCCCCCGCGAAGGTCAGCGGGGGCGCGTTGAGCTTGGGCACGTCGAGGACGGCGATGTCGCGCTGCCAGTCGTAGCGGACCACCGTCGCGTCGTAGAGCTGGCCGACGCCGCCGATCTGCACGGTCGGCTCGTCGACGCCGCCGACCACGTGGGCGTTGGTCATCACCCGGTGCGGCGCGAAGACGAAGCCGCTGCCCTCCAGGGTCTTGCCGCAGGAGGTGGCGGTGCCGACCACCTTGACCAGGCTCTGCCTGGCCTTCGCGACCGCCGGGCTGGCGGCCAGCGCGGGGTCGGGCGTGTCGACCTGGGTGATCGGCTCGTGCTCGAAGGGGTTGAAGACCTGGGGGAAGCCGTTGCGGGCGAGCACCTTGGAGAAGTCAGAGAACCAGTTCGGCGCGTCACCGGGCAGCGCGTCCTGGACGCCGCCGAGGATCGCCGAGGAGCGGACCTGCTTGGAGACCGTCGGCAGGGACGTTCCGGCGAGCGCGGAACCGATCAGCCAGGCCACCAGCAGCATCGAGATCACGTTGACGACGGCCCCGCCGGCCGCGTCCAGCACCCGCGCCGGACGCCGGTCGATGTGGCCGCGCAGCTTCCAGCCGAAGTGCGTGGTGACCGCCTGGCCTATCGCGGCGAACACGATCACGACGACGACGGCCACCACCGAGGCCGTCGTGCCGGGGCTCAGGTGGTCGAGCAGCAGCGGCAGCAGCTGCACCGCGACCAGGCCGCCGCCGAGGAAGCCGACGACGGACAGCACGCCCACCACGAAGCCCTGCCGGTAGCCCGACACGGCGAAACCGACGGCGGCGAGGATCAGCAGCACATCCAGGACGTTCACCCGGACACCCTCCCACGGCCGGCGGCACGGCCGTGCGGACGGCCCCTCACGAGGTCCCGGCCTCGCGGCCCAGCAGCGCGCGCGAGCTTTCGGTGTCGCCCTGGACCAGGGCCAGCGCGTCGTCCGAGAGGTCGACGATCCGGGACGGGTCCCAGGGCCGCTCCAGGCCGCTGTGGTGCAGCACCCGGTCGATCACCCCGGCCGTGAAGCCCCAGACCAGCCGGCCGGCCACCGCGAACGCCGGGCCCAGGTGCCCGGACGGGTGCCGCAGCCGGACCCGGTTCGCCGGGTCCGCGAGCTCGGCGATCGTCACCCGGAACACGGCGCCGGTCTCCCCCGCGTCCACCGGGCGCACCGGCGACTCCTCGCGCCACCAGCCGAGGACCGGGGTCACCACGAAGCGGCTCACCGGGATGTAGAGGGCGGGCAGCGCGGCGAACACCTGCACGCCGGCCGGGTCCAGGCCGGTCTCCTCCCAGGCCTCCCGCAGCGCCGCCGCGATCGGTCCGGGACCGTCCGGATCGCCGTCCTCCGGGTCGAGCGCGCCGCCCGGGAAGGACGGCTGCCCGGCGTGCGAGCGCAGCGAGCGGGCCCGCTCGATCAGCAGCAGGTCGGGGCCCTGCCCGCCGTCCCCGAAGAGCATCAGCACCGCGGCCGTGCGGGCGTCCTCCACCGGTGGCAGGAAGCGGCTCAGCTGCTCGGGCAGCACGCGCTCGGCCGCGTCCCGGACGGGCTCCAGCCACCGCGGCAGGCCGTCCCGCTCGATCTCCCGCACCGCGGGCCCGGGCGCGCTCACTCGCCCACCGCCAGGTCCGCGACGTGCCCCTGGTGGGAGGCGGCGTCGGCGCGCGCGGCGGCCTCGCCGGGGAAGTCCCCCGGGGGCTTCAGCCGCTGGCCGGGCCGGCCGCCCATCTCGTACTTGAGGAGCTTCGCGGCCTTCTCCGGGTCCGTCTCGCCCTCGCCGTACGACGGGCAGAGCGGCGCGATCGGGCAGGCCCCGCAGGCGGGCTTCTGGGAGTGGCAGATCCGGCGGCCGTGGAAGACCACGCGGTGCGAGAGCATCGTCCACTCGGACTTGGGGAAGATCTCGCCGACGGCCAGCTCGACCTTCACCGGGTCATCCTCGGTGGTCCAGCCGAACCGCCTCGCCAGGCGGCCGAAGTGGGTGTCGACGGTGATTCCCGGGACGCCGAAGGCGTTGCCGAGGACGACGTTGGCGGTCTTGCGGCCGACGCCGGGCAGGGTCACCAGGTCCTCCAGGCGGCCCGGGACCTCGCCGCCGAAGTCGTCGCGCAGCGCGACCGACAGGCCGATCAGCGACTTCGCCTTGTTCCGGAAGAACCCGGTCGGGCGGATGATCTCCTCCAGCTCCTCCGGGTTCGCCGCCGCCATGTCCTCCGGGGCGGGGTAGCGGGCGAACAGCGCGGGCGTCGTCTGGTTCACCCGCAGGTCCGTCGTCTGCGCCGACAGCACGGTGGCCACCAGCAGCTGGAACGGGTTCTCGAAGTCCAGCTCCGGGTGCGCGTACGGGTACAGCTCCGCGAGCTCCCGGTTGATCCTGCGCGCCCGCCGCACCATCGCCAGCCGGGACTCGGGCTTCCTCGGCCTCACCGCGGGCTTCGCCTTCGGTGCCGCCGCCTTCCGGACCTTGCTCTCTGCCATGGACGAAGGCTACGCCGGACGGCCGAACCCGTGCGCCGCATTGGCCGTCACCGGCCCCACCGGGCCGGGCGGGGCGAGCGGGGCGGGGGTCAGCTGCCCTGGCGGACCTTGACGCCGCCGACCAGCGAGTAGGAGCGCACCTTGACGACCGCGCCGCCGGGCTCGCCCACCACGCCCTGGCTGCGGCCGCCGAGCAGCGAGAACCCGCGGACCTCGACCGTGGTGCCCACCGGGACGGTCAGGTCGACGCCGCCGAGGACCGAGAAGGCGTCCACCTCGGCCGAGGCGCCCTCGGGGTAGGCCAGCTCCGCGCCGCCGACCACGGCCGCCTTGACCAGGTGGGTCGGGCCGGCCGGGAGTTCGGCGTCGGTGTGGTCGAGCTTGGCCCCGCCGACCGCGGCGACGTGCACGGTGCGCTCGCGGGCCGTGAACTCGCCGCCGTGCTTGAGGCCGCCCAGCAGGGCGAGGCTCCACTCGGTGCGGCGGGCGGCGGTCGGGGCGTTCTTCGTGATCTCCATGGCCTGAACACTACGGAGGGACGCTGAGGGCCCGTCAGTGTCGAGCGGCACTGGTCCGGAATGACATCTGTCATGGTCAGAAGCATGATCGGCACGGTGAAGGGCCGGGCGGCGGCGAGCTGTCGATCGCTGTCGCCAAGGGGACGGCCGACCCTCCTGGTGCACACGGACCCGCCGGCCCGAGCTCCGTCCACAGGCTGTGGACAGAGCTCGGGCGCGTCCGGCCGCGGCACCGTCGGCATCCGGTGGAACCGTCGAAAAAAGACCCGAAGGAATATCCGCCGGAGAGCGATGAGTTCCGCGCCCGCGCCCGGTCTACCCCTACGAAAGCGACTCACCCCGAGCGACGCCCCGAAGGGACCCACCGTGAACGCCACCGCCTCCCGCACCGTTGCCTCCACCGACGGCACCGAGATCGCCTACACCGTCACCGGCTCCGGCCCGGCCGTCGTCTTCGTCGACGGCGCCCTCTGCCACCGGGCGTTCGGGCCCGGTGCCGCGGTCGCCGAGCAACTGGCCGCGCACCACACCGTCTACACCTACGACCGGCGCGGGCGCGGCGGCAGCGCGGACACCGCGCCGTTCGCCGTCGAGCGCGAGATCGAGGACCTCGCGGCCGTCATCGCGGCCACCGGCGGCACGGCCCACGTGATCGGCGTCTCCTCCGGCGGGGTGCTCGCGCTGCGGGCCGCCGCGAGCGGGGTCGCGATCAGCCGGATCGCCGTCTACGAGCCGCCGTTCAGCACCGGGGACGGGCAGCGCGAGCGGTTCGACGCGTACGTGAGCGACCTGACCGAGGCGCTCGCGGACGGGCGCCGCGGCGACGCCGCCGCCCGGTTCATGGCCTTCGTCGGCATGCCGGCCGAGATGGTGGACCAGATGCGCGGCGCGCCGATGTGGCCGGCCTTCGAGGCGGTCGCGCCCACGCTCGCGTACGACGCCGCCGCGGTGGGCACGGCGGCGGGCGGGTCGGTTCCGGCCGAGGTCCTCGCCGGGGTGGCCGTCCCGGCGCTCGTGCTGGACGGCGGGGCCAGCCCGGAACTGCTGCGCGCGCCGGCCCGCGAGGTCGCGGCCGCCGTGCCGGGCGCCGAGTACCGGACGCTGGCGGACCAGACGCACGAGGTGGCCGCCGACATCCTGGCGCCGGTGCTGGCCGAGTTCTTCGCCCGCCCGACCGCCTGACGAGGCGACCGCCCGACGGGCCGACCACCCGCACACCTGCCGCCCCGACACCTGCCGCCCGGATACCCCGCCGCCCGGAGCCACCGCCGCGGCCTGTCCGATAATGCGCCGAGAGCACCGACCGAACAGTCGAGAACGACGGGGGCACAGATGGACCAGTTCGCGGACATTCCCACCACCACCCTGGCCGACCTGCTCGGCCGCGCCCAGGTGATGGACATCGGCGTCCGCCCGCTGTGGGCCGGCATGCCCCGGGTGGCCGGACCGGCCTTCACCGTCCAGTGCCCGCCCGGCGACAACCTGATGCTGCACGCGGCGATCTACCGGGCCGCGCCCGGCGACGTCATCGTCGTCGAGTCGGGCGACCTCGACCACGCCCTCGCCGGCGGCAACGTCTGCGCGGTCGCGCAGCGCCGGGGCGTGGCCGCGTTCGTGGCCGACGGCCTGATCCGCGACCTCGGCGAGGTGCGCGAGGCGGGCTTCCCGGTGTTCGCCCGCGGGGTGATCCCGATCCCGGGGGCGAAGCGGGCACTCGGCTCGCACGGCGGCGAGGTCCGGTGCGGCGGCGTGCTGGTGGCGGCCGGCGACGTCGTCGTGGCGGACGAGGAGGGCGTCGTGGTGGTGCCGGCCGCCCGGCGCGAGGAGACGCTGGCGGCGGCCCGGGCGAAGCTGGCCAAGGAGGCCGCCGAGACGCTGGACGAGTGGGAGGCGGCCCACCGCGCCAAGATCGAGAAGGCCCTGGGCGAGGTCGGCTTCACCGCCTGACACTCCCCCGGCACCCCGTGCGCCCCGAGGAACCGTCCTCCGGGGCGTACTGCTTTTCTCCGGGGCCGGGTTCCCCGAAGGCCCGGTTTCCCTGGGGCGTCGGGTTTTCCCGGGCGTCGGGTTTCCCCGGAGGTCAGACCGGCTGCTCGCGCTGCCGGTGGTAGTGGCGGGCGGCACGGGCGCGGTTGCCGCAGGCGGGCCCGCACCACTCGCGGCGCGGGTGGTCCTTGACGAAGAACTGGACGCAGCCCGGCCCGTGACAGGCCCGCAGCTCGGCCGCGAGCGGACCGCCCAGCAGGTCGGCGGTGCCGTGGGCGAGCGCCGCGAGCGCGGCGGGGAACCCGTCGCGGCCGGTCCGCTGGACGACGGCGATCCCGGTTCCGGCGGCCGTCAGGACGGGCCAGCGCGGGGCGGCGGCGGACGCCTCGTTGATCCGCCCGACCTCGGCGGCGGGCACCGGCTCCCCCTCGGCGTGCGCGTGCAGGACGGCGCGGACCGCGTCGCGCAGCGCCCGGAACGCGGCCAGGTCCGCCTCGTCGACGGACAGCCCGGGGGCGTCGGCCTCGGACCCGAGCCAGCCGGTGAGTTCCTCCGGCGTCCCGACGGTGTCCCGGACCTTGCCGCGGACGGCGACCAGCGTGTTCGCGAACGCGACGGCGAGCGGCAGGCCCGGGGAGGGCGGGGCCGGGTGTTCCTGAGCAGTGTCGGAAGCCATGGACCTAATGGTAGCCACCCCTTGCAACCATCAAGTCCGACTGCCATGATTCTCACGGTTGATCAGCCATCAACCATAAGAATCGACTCGGGGGGAGTACCACCGGATGACCGCCACCGCGATCGGACCCGGCCCGCAGACCCGTCCGGCCGAACGGCCGCCGACCGCCCGGCTGCGGCACAACCGGGACTTCCTCAAGTTCTGGTCCGGCGAGACCCTCTCGCTCCTCGGCAGCCAGGTCACCACGCTCGCCCTGCCGCTCACCGCCGTCATCGCCTTCGACGCCACGCCCGAGCAGGTCGGCCTGCTGCGCTTCCTGCAACTGGTGCCCTACCTCGGCCTCGCGCTGGTCTTCGGCGTCCTGGTCGACCGGATGCCGCGCAGGCGCGCCATGCTGCTGGCCAACGGCGCCCGGATGGTGCTCGTCGGACTGGTCCCGCTGCTGGCCGCGACCCACCGCCTGACGCTGCCGGTGCTGCTGGCGCTCGCCTGCGCGATCGGCGTCTTCTCCGTCCTGTTCGACGTCGGCTGGATGTCCTTCGTCCCGACCCTGGTGAAGGACCCGGAGCACTACGTCGAGGCCAACCAGAAGCTCGGCGTCACTTCCTCCACCGCGGACGTGGCCGGGCCCGGCCTGGCCGGACTGCTGATCGGCGCCCTGACCGCGCCGGTCGCACTGGTCGCGGACGCCTTCTCCTACCTGGTCTCGCTGCTCACGCTGCTGTGGATCCGCACGCCCGAACCGCGCCCCGAGCCGCCCGCGGCGGGCCGCCACCTCGGGCGGGAGCTGGCCGAGGGCCTGCGCTGGGTGTTCGGCGACCGCGTCCTGCGACCGCTGGCGCTGCTCGGTCCGTTCTGCAACTTCTCGATGGTCTCGATGTGGACGGTGTTCGTCCTGTACGCGGTGCGCGACCAGGGACTGACGCCCACCTGGATCGGCGTCGTGTTCTCCGCCTCCTCGGTCGGCGGACTGGTCGGCGCGGCCGTCTCCGGGCGGCTCGTCAGGCGGTTCCGGCTCGGACCCGTCTACGCGGTGTCGATGGCGGCGATCTTCGCGAGCCCGCTGCTGGTCGCGTTCGCGGACGGCCCGAAGCCGGTGCGCACGGCCCTGTTCGTCGGCTCGTTCTTCATCGGCTACCTGGGCCTCGCCGTGGCCGGCGTGGTGATGGTCAGCCTGCGCCAGACCCTGACCCCGCAGCCGCTGATGGGCCGGATGAACGCGGCCTTCCGCACCCTGCTGTTCGGCGGCGGCTCGCTGGGCGGCCTGCTCGGCGGCGTCATCGGCGGGGCCCTCGGGCTGCGCCGGGGCCTCGTCGCGATCGCCGTCGGCTCGGCGCTGATGCTCGTCCCGCTGGCCCTGTCGCCGGTCAGCCGGCTGCGCGAGCTGCCGCCGCCGGCCGCCTGACCGGCGCCCACCCGGACCACCGGGGTCGTCGGGCCCGCTCGGGGGAGGGGCCGGGCGACCCCGGTTCGGCGCGTCGCCGCGCCGACCGGCGCCCACCGCACGGACACGGGGACCGAACCGTACGAATGGCCCCGCGAAGGACACCTCGGTGCACCCCCTCCTCATATGATCGGAGCGACATGCGCCATGCTTGGTGATGCAGAGCACAGAACGGAACTTGCGCCGGACGGCCCACCCGCCGACCGGCCGAGAAGGAGGAAGCACGTGGACGACGTTCTGCGGCGCGCCGCACTCTTCGCGGCACTCGACGACGAACAGGCCGGCGAGCTGCGCGCTTCCATGACCGAGGTCACCCTCGCCCGTGGTGAGTCGCTGTTCCACGAGGGCGACCCGGGCGACCGGCTGTACGTCGTCGCCGAGGGCAAGGTCAAGCTCCACCGCGCCTCGCCGGACGGACGCGAGAACATGCTCGCCGTCCTCGGCCCCAGCGAGATGATCGGCGAGCTGTCGCTGTTCGACCCGGGCCCGCGCACCGCCACCGCCAGCGCACTGACCGAGGTCAAGCTGCTCGGCCTCGGCCACGGCGACCTCCAGCCCTGGCTGCACGCCCGCCCCGAGGTGTCCATCGCGCTGCTGCGGGCCATCGCCCGCCGCCTGCGCCGGACCAACGACGTGATGTCCGACCTGGTCTTCTCCGACGTGCCCGGTCGCGTCGCGAAGGCCCTGCTCGACCTCTCCCGCCGCTTCGGCGTGCAGTCCGAGGAGGGCATCCACGTCGCCCACGACCTCACCCAGGAGGAGCTCGCCCAGCTGGTCGGCGCCTCCCGCGAGACGGTCAACAAGGCGCTCGCCGACTTCGCCGGCCGCGGCTGGCTGAAGCTGGAGGCCCGTGCCGTCGTCCTGATGGACGTCGAGCGGCTGTCGCGCCGCTCGCGCTGACCCGCCCGGCTTCCCGGGGCGCCCCGGCGTGCCGAAGGGCCCGCCCTCCGTCGAGGAGGCCGGGCCCTTCGGCGTTCCCGCCGGTCAGTCGAGGTACGGGATCAGCCCGTGCTCCTCCAGGTACTCCATCTGCGCCCGCACCGACAGCTCGGCGGCGGGCCACAGCGCGCGGTCCACGTCCGCGTACACCCGGGCCACCACCTCGGCCGCGGTCCGGCAGCCCGCCTCGACCGCCGTCTCCACCTGGGCGAGCCGGGTGGCCCGGTGGGCGAGGTAGTAGTCGACGGCGCCCAGGGCGTCCGCGAGCACCGGCCCGTGACCGGGCAGGACGGTCCGCACACCGTGCTCGGAGGCCATCGTGTGCAGGCGGCGCAGCGAGTCCAGGTAGTCGCCCAGGCGGCCGTCCGGGTGGGCGACCATCGTGGTACCGCGGCCGAGGACGGTGTCGCCGGTGAGGATCGCGCCGTCGGCGGGCAGGTGGAAGGTCAGCGAGTCCGAGGTGTGCCCGGGGGTGCCGACCACCCGCAGGTCCAGGCCGCCCACGTCCAGGCGCTGCCCGCCGACCAGGCCCTCGGAGCCGAGCCGGTGCGCCGGGTCCAGCGCCAGGACCTTGCTGCCGGTGAGCTCGGCGAAGCGGGCCGCGCCCTCGGAGTGGTCGGCGTGGCCGTGGGTGAGCAGGGTGAGCGCCACGCGCTTGCCCTGCTGTTCCGCGAGGTCGATCACCCGGCGCAGGTGGCCCTCGTGCAGCGGGCCCGGGTCGATCACCGCCGCGAGGTCCGAGCCGGGCTCGGAGAGCAGCCAGGTGTTGGTGCCGTCCAGCGTCATCGGCGACGGGTTCGGCGCCAGCACGCAGAGCGCCCGCGGGGTGGCCTCGCCGCCGACCTCGGCGGCGGGGTCACCCGGGAGGAGTCCGCTCACCGGCCGCCCTCGCCGTCGCGGTGCAGGGCGCGCAGCGGCAGCGCCCGGACGAGGGCCCGCTGGGCCACCTCGATGAACGGGACCGGCTGGTCGCAGGCGGCGGTGCGCGGGGTCAGGCGGCGGGCGGGCATCTCGGGTGCCGTCCGGCGAGCCACGTCGTTGTGGGTCATCGGGCGTCGGTCCTCTCTCTGCGGTGGTGGAGTCCCTGCGGTGGTGCTCGGGTCTGCGGAGGGTCTGTGGAAGGGGCTGGGAAAAGTCTGCGGAGGGGGCCTGCGAAGGGTCCGCGAAGGGCTCGCGGGCCGGGCTCAGGCTTCGGGGAAGTCGCCGTCGATGGTCAGCTCGTCATACCCAGGCCATCGAACGGTCATGCGGTCGCCGCGGACCTCGGCCCGGCCCAGCACCGGGTCAAGTGCGCGCTGCCCGGCCGCGGCCAGCGCCTCGGCGGCGCTCCGCACCGACGACAGCTCGCGCAGCACCGTGACGGTCGGCGGCAGCATGCCGAACCGGCCCTCGTCGTAGCCGCGGACCGCCTCGGCGGGCGCCATCCAGGCCACCCGGTCCGCCTCGCCGACCTCCAGCGCGGCCCGCTGGCCGGACGGCAGGGCGGCGACGAAGAACCAGGTGTCGTACCGGCGCTCCTCGAACTCCGGGGTGATCCAGCGGGCCCAGCCGCCCAGCAGGTCGCTGCGCAGCACCAGGCCGTGCGCGCGGAGGAAGTCGGCGAAGGACAGCTCGTGGGCCTCCAGCGCGGCCCGCTCGGCGCTCCAGTCGCGCGGCTCGGCGATGCTCCGCGCGTCCGGGCCGGCCAGCAGCACGCCGGCCTCCTCGAAGGTCTCGCGGACGGCCGCGCAGACCACCGCCTGCGCCGTCCGGGCGTCCACGCCGAGGCGCCGCGCCCACTCCTCGGGGCCGGGCCCGGCCCAGGCGAGCTCGGCCTCGGCGTCCCGCGGGTCCACCCCGCCACCCGG
Source organism: Kitasatospora sp. NPDC057936 (assembly GCF_042887525.1). Classification (NCBI taxonomy): domain Bacteria; kingdom Bacillati; phylum Actinomycetota; class Actinomycetes; order Kitasatosporales; family Streptomycetaceae; genus Kitasatospora; species Kitasatospora sp. NPDC057936. The sequence continues at coordinate 6,827 of NZ_JBHVPD010000132.1, read as the reverse complement.
GTAGGCGTACATGCCGGCAGCGAAGGCCATCGAGGTGCGGCGGCGCAGCAGGTAGGCCTCGGGCCCGGTGGCAGCGTCGCGCAGCAGCACCACCGTCGCGGCGGGCTTCGCCGCCGGCGGGGTCGCCGCGCCGGAGTCGACCGCCCGGATCCGGGCAGGCCAGCCGGGCGGCATCGGGAGCGTCGTGGCTCGATGGTCCATGCCCGGATGCTAAGCGCACGAAGGCGGGGTTGGACAGGCCCGACCCCGCCTTCGTGATCACGACCGGAGCGGTCAGGCGCTCTTGACCCGCACCTGGAGCTCGACCTCGACCGGGGCGTCCAGCGGCAGCACCGCGACGCCGACCGCGCTGCGGGCGTGCACGCCGGCCTCGCCGAGCACCTTGCCGAGCAGCTCGCTGGCGCCGTTGATCACGGCAGGCTGGCCGGTGAAGTCGGGGGCGGAGGCGACGAAGCCGACGACCTTGACGACGCGCTCGATCAGGTCGAGGTCACCGATCACCGACTTGATGGCGGCCAGGGCGTTCAGCGCGCAGGTCTGCGCGAGCTCCTTGGCCTCCTCCGGGGACACCTCGGCGCCGACCTTGCCGGTGGTCGGCAGCTTGCCGTCGACGACCGGCAGCTGGCCGGAGGTGAACACGAACTCGCCCGCGCGCAGGGCCGGGACGTACGCGGCGACCGGGGCGGCCACCGGCGGCAGGCTCAGACCCAGCTCGGCGAGCTTCGACTCGACCTTGCTCATGCGTTCTTCTCCCGCTTGAAGTAGGCCACCAGGGTCTCCGGGTTGGGACCCTGCACGACCTGGACCAGCTCCCAGCCGTCCGAGCCGAAGTTGTCCAGGATCTGCTTGGTGGCGTGCACCAGCAGCGGCGCCGTCATGTATTCCCACTTGGTCATGGCCAGACTCTAGACGAGCGGCCGCGGCGATCGGCCCCGCTGACGGACCGGCGTGTGAGGTGGCCCACAAACCGGGCATGATTCAGGCCCGGTCCCCCCGGTGCTCCGGGCATCCGGCCCGCTCCCTGGTTACTCTCGCGAGAGGGCAACCGGAGAGCGGGCCGGCCGACGGAGCGGCCCACGGCCCTCGGAGACGGACGGAGACGGAGCGTGGCACGCACCCCCGGCCAGGCGGCCCGGCGCGACCCCGACTGGGAGGGCGTCCGGCTGCACGTGGTCAGCGGCAAGGGCGGCACCGGGAAGACCACCCTGGCCGCCGCGCTGGCGCTGGCCCTGGCCGCCGAGGGCGGCCGGGTGCTGCTGGTCGAGGTGGAGGGCCGGCAGGGCATCGCCGAACTGTTCGGGATCGCCGCGCTGCCGTACGAGGAGCGCCGGATCGCCTCGGTCTCCCGGCGGCAGCTCGGCCTGCCGGCCGTCGCGGACGACACGGACCCGCCGGGCGGGTCCGGTGGCCCGGGCGGATCCGGCGGCCGGGGCGGCAGCGGTGCCCCGGGCGGCAGCGGCGAGGTCTTCGCGCTGGCCATCGACACCGAGCAGGCCCTGCTCGAGTACCTGGAGATGTTCTACAAGCTCGGCCGGGCCGGCAAGGCCCTGCAGAAGGTCGGCTTCGTCGACTTCGCGACCACCATCGCACCCGGCGTCCGGGACGTCCTGCTCACCGGCAAGGCCTGCGAGGCCTCCCGCCGCAAGGGCCCGGACGGCCGCCGCAGCTACGACGCGATCGTGATGGACGCCCCGCCGACCGGCCGCATCACCCGCTTCCTGAACGTCAACTCCGAGGTGGCCGGCCTGGCCAGGATCGGGCCGATACACACCCAGGCGCAGGCCGTGATGCGGGTGCTGAAGTCGCCGGAGACCGCGGTGCACCTGGTCACCCTGCTGGAGGAGATGCCGGTGCAGGAAACGGTCGACGGCTTCGCCGAGCTGCGCGAGTCGGGGCTCCCGATCGGCGGCGTGATGATCAACATGGTCCGGCCTCCGCTGCTGGACGCGGCCGCGGTCGCCGCGGCGGACGGGGACCACCGGGAGGAGGTCGCCCTGGCCCTCGGCGAGGCCGGGCTCGGCGGGCGCTCGCGCAAGCCGGAGACCGTCCGGGCCGCCGTCGACCCGCTGCTCGACCCGCTCCTGGAGCAGGCCCGCGAGCACGCCGAACGGGTCGAGCTGGAGCGCGCGCAGCGCGCCGACCTCCAGCACCTGAAGCTCCCCACCTACGAACTCCCGCTGCTCGGCGAGGGCGTGGACCTCGGCGGGCTGTACCGGCTGGCGGGCGAACTCAAGCGGCAGGGGGCGGCGTGAGCACGACGACGAACGGTGTGCGCGGCACGGGCAGCCTGCTCGCGGTGGACGGGCTGATCGACGACCCGAAGACGAGGATCATCGTCTGCTGCGGCTCCGGCGGGGTCGGCAAGACCACCACCGCCGCGGCGATCGGGCTGCGCGCCGCCGAACGCGGGCGCAAGGTCGTCGTCCTGACGATCGATCCGGCCCGCCGCCTCGCCCAGTCCATGGGCCTGACCGAGCTCGACAACACCCCTCGCGTGGTCAAGGGGGTGGGCGGCGAGGGGGAGCTCCAGGCCATGATGCTCGACATGAAGCGGACCTTCGACGAGGTCGTGCTCGCCCACGCCGAACCCGAACGGGCCAAGGCGATCATGGAGAACCCGTTCTACCAGTCCCTGTCGGCCGGCTTCGCGGGCACGCAGGAGTACATGGCCATGGAGAAGCTCGGCCAGCTGCGCGCGGCCGAGGAGTGGGACCTGATCGTCGTCGACACCCCGCCCTCCCGCTCGGCGCTGGACTTCCTGGACGCGCCCAACCGGCTCGGGTCCTTCCTCGACGGCAGGGTGATCCGGATCCTGACCGCCCCGGCCAAGGTCGGCGGCCGCAGCGCGATGAAGTTCCTCAACGTCGGCATGGGCCTGCTCACCGGCACCCTGGGCAAGATCTTCGGCGCCCAGCTCCTCACCGACGTGCAGACCTTCGTCAGCGCGATGGACTCGATGTTCGGCGGCTTCCGCGAGCGGGCCGACCGCACGTACCAGCTGCTCAAGGCGCCGGGCACGGCCTTCCTGGTGGTCGCCGCGCCGGAGCGGGACGCGCTGCGCGAGGCCGCCTACTTCGTCGACCGGCTGGCCGCGGACCGGATGCCGCTGGCCGGACTGGTGCTCAACCGGGTGCACGGTTCCGGGGCCCCGCAGCTCACGGCGGAACGGGCGCTCGCGGCCGCCGAGGCGCTGGAGGAGAACGGTTCGGAGCACGCGTCGCCCGAGGCGGAACTGCTCGCGGCCGGACTGCTGCGGCTGCACGCCGAACGGATGCAGATCATGGCGAGGGAGCGCCGGACCAGGGACCGCTTCGTGTCGGTGTACCCGGACGTGCCGATCGTGGAGGTCCCCGCGCTGCCGGGCGACGTGCACGACCTGGACGGGCTGCGGGCCATCGGGGACAGGCTGAGCGGCGGGGCGTAGGGAGCGCGGCGGGGCCGGCGGTCCTGAGCGGCGCGGCGTCGAGCGGGGCGTCAGCGTCGAGCGGGCGCGCGTTGCCTTGCGTGGCGTTGTCCGGTGTTGCCTCGCGCTGTGTGGCGTTGCCTTGTCCGGCGTTGCCTTGCGTTGTGTCGCGTTGCTCCGCGAACGGTGCGGAGCCGTGGGGCGTCGCACGGGTGCGGCGTGTCGCACCTGGTGTCGGCCCGGGCCGGTGGGGCGGCCCGGCGAGTGATCGCGTGCCGGGTCAGCCCGCCTGGGCGTAGTCCGTCAGTATCACCCCGGTGGCCAGGGACTCCTCGTACTCCGTCCGGGCCGTCTCCAGCAGCCTGCGCCAGGAGATCACCGTCGGACGGCGGCGCAGCAGCGCCCGGCGCTCGCGCTCCGTCATCCCGCCCCAGACCCCGAACTCCACGCGGTTGTCCAGCGCGTCCGCGAGGCACTCCGTACGGACGGGGCACCCGCTGCACACCGCCTTCGCGCGGTTCTGCGCCGCCCCCTGGACGAACAGTTCGTCCGGATCACTCGTGCGGCAGGCGGCCTGCGCACTCCAGTCGTCAACCCAGCCCATGCCGGCGCCGTCCTCTCCCGATGTTTCGAGGCTCCCCCACGGCGGCAACGGCATATTCACCGTTGCCAGTTGAGGACGTTACGGAAGAACGACAGCTTGCAACAGCCCCTTCGGGCTCAATCTCGAATGACCCGATTGGACTATGGGTATCGGTCAGCTCACTCGTTGGAGTGATCGCAGGTCGCAAGCCTTGCCAAGCGCGACACGGCAACTCTGGCCGCGCGCGTCATCACGGAGCGCTACCGTTCACCCGGGTGCAGCAGCCCGCAGCGGCCTCGAAATCCGCCAGGAAAGCGGCAATTCGGGCAAGTCTTCCCACTCACACGAGTGAGTCATGCTGACGCACCGAAGCTGTCGCAAGCTTGTGACAAGCCTAGGCGAACACCTGCCCCTATGGAGGGGATTCGGCGACGTAGGGTTCTCCCCATGGCACCGAAGCGCCCCCAGGCCCCCCAGCCCCCAGGCAACACCGGAGCTCCGCGCGGCGAGCGCCGCGGGTCACCGCTGGACTTCGCGGGACACGGAGTGAAGTTCCTGGGCGTCAGCGTGCTCTCCGGAGTCCTGCTGGCGGGCCTCGCGCTGCCCGCCGTCGGCGCGCTCGGCCTCACCGCCAAGGACACGGCGGAGAGCTTCGAGAACATCCCCGACGATTTCAAGACGCCGCCGCTCACCCAGGCGACGCAGATCTTCGATGCCAAGGGCGGCCTGATCGCCAAGGTCTACGAGCGCGACCGCACCGTCCTCACCGCCGACCAGATGTCGCCCTTCATGCGGCACGCACAGGTCGACATCGAGGACGCCCGCTTCTACGAGCACGGCGCCGTCGACCTCAAGGGCATCCTCCGGGCCGTCAGCAAGAACGCCGAGAGCGGCACGGCCTCGCAGGGCGCCTCGACGCTCACCCAGCAGTACGTGAAGAACGTCAACGTCGAGAAGGCCGGCGACGACCAGGCCGCCGTCCTGGAGGCGCAGCGCAAGACCCTGGGCCGCAAGATCCAGGAGCTCAAGTACGCGATCAAGCTGGAAGAGGACCTGACGAAGGACCAGATCCTCACCAACTACCTCAACATCACCTTCTACGGCCACCAGGCCTACGGGGTCGAGGCGGCGTCGCAGCGCTACTTCAGCAAGAGCAACAAGGACCTCACCATCGCCGAGGCGGCCACCCTCGCCGGCATGGTGCAGAACCCGTCGTCGTACGACCCGGTGCGCTACCCGGACAACACGGTCAAGCGCCGCAACGTCGTCATCGACAAGATGCTCGAGAACAAGCACATCACCCCGGACCAGGCCAAGGAGGCGAAGGCCTCCCCGCTGGGTCTGAAGTACAAGGACCCGCAGAACGGCTGCATCACCGCCCAGGCCGGCATGGGCTTCTTCTGCGACTACGTGCGCCACGTGATCAAGCAGGACCCGACCTTCGGCAAGTCCACGGCGGACCGCAAGAAGCTGTGGGACACCGGCGGCCTGAACATCTACACGACGCTCGACCCGGACAAGCAGGCCGCCGCGCAGAACGCCGTCACCAAGAAGGTCAACGTGACCGACTCGGTGTCGGCCGCCGCGACCATGATGGAGCCGGGCAGCGGCAAGATCCTCGCCATGGCCCAGACCCGCCCGTACGGCCTGGACCCGAACAAGAACCAGACCGTGGTGAACCTGAACGTCGACGCGGCGATGGGCGGCGGCAACGGCTTCCAGACCGGTTCGACCTTCAAGCCGATCCTCGCCGCGGCGGCCCTGGAGTCGGGCATGTCGCCCACCCAGGCGTTCCCGTCCGAGAACAAGATCGAGTACCCGAGCATGTCGACCTGCTCGGGCACCTGGAAGAACGTCCCCCAGCCCGGGCAGGGCAAGGCCACGGTGAAGAACGAGTCGACGGGCGAGGTCGGCCCGTACGAGCTCAAGCAGGCCATGGCCCTCTCGGTGAACACCTACTTCGTCGAGATGGAGCAGCAGACCGGCCTCTGCGCGATCAAGCAGATGGCCAACAAGCTGGGCATCTCCCAGTCGGCCCAGGGCGGCGAGTTCAAGGAGGTCCCCTCGATGGTCCTCGGCTCGCTCGAACTCAGCCCGCTGACCATGGCGAACGTGTACGCCACCTTCGCCGCCCGCGGCAAGTACTGCACCCCGATCGCGATCAACAAGATCAGCACGGTCGACGGCAAGGACATCAAGGTCCCGCAGTCCCAGTGCAGCCAGGCCTTCTCCGAGAACACCGCGGACGCGCTCAACACCATCCTGCTCAACGTGACCGAGAAGGGCACGGCCGCCGCCCTCGGCCTCGACGACGGTCGCAAGATCGCCGGCAAGACCGGTACCACCGACGAGAAGAAGGCCGCCTGGTTCAGCGGCTACACCCCGTCGCTCGCCACCTCGGTCTGGCTCGGCGGCCCGGCCGGCGGCGTGAAGATGAAGGACATCACCATCGGCGGCAAGCACTTCACCGAGGTGTTCGGCGCCGACGGCCCCGGCCCGATCTGGCAGATGGCGATGAACCAGGCACTCAAGGGCACGCCCCTGGAGCCCATCCAGACGATCAACATCCCGGACCCGCAGCCCAAGCCGGACCCGAACGCGACCGCGCCCGCCAGCCCGCCGGCCGGCGACCCGAACACCCAGCCCGGTGCCAACCCGCCGCCCCCGGCCAACCCCGGCGGCAACCCCGGCGGCGGCACCAACGCCGGCGGGATGATCGGCGGCGGCTTCACCTTCCCGCCGGGCTTCATCGGCGGGAACGGAAACGGCGGCAAGCACGGCGGCGGCGGTAACGGCGGCACCGGCTGAGCCGGCCGCCCGGCCGACAACGAACGCGGAGGG